>JAYGDB010000016.1:0-19896 GCA_046583095.1 Myxococcota bacterium
CCTGCTCGGGAACCGGTATCTCCAGGGCCTCGAGGAGGGTGGGGAGGACGTCGATCAGGCTGACCGGTTGCTTCTGGACCCCCGGCGCCAACCGGCCCGGGATGCGCAGCAGCAAGGGGATCCGGATCGTCGTGTCGACCAAGGCACTCGAGTGGGCGCCGAGCTTGCGGCCGTACTCGCCGAGCATCTCTCCATGGTCGGATGCAATCGCGATGAGGATTTCGTCTCCCTCCTGCAGGGTGGCAAGAGCGGACAGGACTCGATTCGTCTCTTGATCGAGAATCGAGGCTTGCTCGTAATAGCGCTCGCGTCGCGCCTGGATCATTTCGCGCGAGACGCTCCCTTTCGGTGGCATGGAGGGGCTGTGCGCATCGTAGAGGTGTACCCACAGAAGGAAGGGTTGGGCGGTATCGCGGCCCTGCAACCACGCCAATGCCCGCGCGACCGTATCGGGCCCGGGCCGCCAGTGCGGACCACCTTCTCCGGAACGCTCGGGGCTGTCGTACACGTCGAACCCCTGGTCCAGGCCGAAGCGCGGATCGAGGACGTAGGTCGAGACGAAGGCCGCAGTCTGGTAGCCGCGATCGCGAAGGATCTCAGCCAGGGTCGTCGCCGCATCGGGCAGCGCCTGCTCGAGGTAGTCCTGTAGCCCGTGGCCCGGTGGATTCTGTCCGGTGAGAAGGCTCGCGTGGGAGGGGCCCGTGTAGGGGGCCGTGGTGAAGGCCTGCTCGAAGCGCACCGCAGTCCTGGCGAACGCGTCGAGGTGGGGTGTGGCCCCCCGGCCGCCGTAAACGCCCAGGACGTCCACGCGTGTCGTGTCTAGGGTGACGAGAACGACGCTCCGCGGCTTCGGGCCTGGGCTGCAGGCGAGGCTCAGCAAGAGCAAGAGGGCTGCGGGCGCGCGCGTCACCGCGTGCGAGCATACCTCGAACCCGAAATCACCCGAGAATCCGATCCAGGCGAACAACAGCTTCCGTCAAGCCGGGCGTGCGGGTGGGATCTGCTGGTAGAAGCGGAAGAGGGCGTAGAGCGATGCGGCCGACAGGACGTGCCACAGCGCGTGACCCTGGATCCAGTGATTGGTTGGCTGGCACCAGCTTCGGGTGATGTCCGCTAGAGAAGCGGCTCCTGCAGCCGTCAGCAGGGCGAGCGCGACGAAGAAGAAAAGGCGTCGGGTGGGGGGGTCCGAGAGTCTGTGTCGCCGGGCGGTTGCGATCTCCTGGCCGACGATCACTGCGATCAGAACCGCGACGAGAACCTGGATGGGGACCGACGTCTCGGAGACGAGGGGCACCAGTGCGCTGAAGGCCAGCACGCCGGCGACGTAGAAGTGAAGCTTGTGCTCAGGCTCGATCCATCCCAGTCGAAGTGCGTTCGCCGTGATCACCGCGAAGCAGAAGATGAACATCCCGACGAAGTCGAAGAACTGGAAGAAGTAGGTATAGGAAGCGTGGTAGACGAGGGAGAAGACGCCAACCAGAATGCTCGCGGGCGCGAACAGTGCCAGGGTATCCGATCGTTCAGCGCGGGCCCCCACAATCATCAACAGGCCGAACGCGAGGTACGCGACGTTCGACCACGTATCGGCGGGATTCACCACCCAAGAGCAGAGTTCTTCCTCGCACCAGTCGACGTTGGGAGGTGTCCAGCCGCTCCACGGGCATCCCGGCGGCAGCGGGTCGGCGGCGAGAAGTTTCTGCAATTCGGCTTCGCCTCAGCGCGGAAGCCCGATCCGGACACCCTCGCGCCAGCTCGGGCTCAGGTCTCGTGGGCCCCGCTCGCTGCGCGGATCGCTTCGAGCAACTGCTCGGGGTCGTAGGGCTTCTGAAGAAAACTCACTCGGCTGTCGTCGGAGAAGTTCGCTGTGAACCTGTCCGGAGCGTGGCCCGTCGCCAGGATCACAGGAACGTCTGCCCGTACCCGTCGAATGGACTGGAAGACCTCTCGGCCGTCGATGTCTGGCATCGTCAGGTCGAGGACGACCACGCCGATTTCCGCGGAACCCTTCTGGAACAGATCGATCGCCTCCCGGCCGCAGCTCGCGAGCCGGGGCTCGCGCCCGGCGCGACGCAGGAACTCCTCCGCGATTTCGAGCACGGCCTCGTCATCATCCACGATCAGGACGATTTCCGGCGCGCTGTCGATCGATTTCGGGGCAGCCTCGGACACCCTAGATCCCCCACGTTGAAAGCTCGCTGAAACTAACACAGTGCGGAGGCGTCCGGCCGCTCAGGCAGTGTCGATCATGATCTTGCCACCCTGTTGGGGGTCGCACGCGATCTCCATGCCTTCGTGAAATCTCTCGAGCGGAAAGCGGTGCGTGATCATCGGAGACAGATCGCGGCGGCAGAGCAAGTCGAGCGTGCGCCCGTAGTCGTCCGGGTACTCCATGGCGCCGCGCAGGGTCAACTGCTTCATCATGACGAGCAGAAAGCTCACGGGAACCGGCTCGTAGTGGAGGGCCACGATTGCCACCCGCGCGTTGCTCTTGGCCTGGCCGGGAATCTCCTGCAACACGGCCTTGGCGCCGGATGCCTCGATGTAGCAGTCCGTCCCGACCATCGGGGCCCCCAGGACCGGCTCCGTGCCGTGCAACTCGCGCAGACGCCCCCACGTTTCTTGCTCACCGGGTTGGATCGTGGCTCGTGCGCCGAGTTTCGTCGCAATCTCCAGGCGACGGGCCGAGAAGTCGATTGCGACGATGTCCTCGACGTCCCGGTCCCGAAGCGCGGCGATCGCCGTTAGGCCGATTGGTCCCGCTCCGAAGACCGCCACCTTGTCACCGGGCTTGGCCTCGACCTGGTCGACGGCGTTCATCCCAACCCCGACGGGTTCGGCGAGCGCGGCGATCTCGATCGGCAGATCGTCGGGAATGACGAGGAGGCTCTCGCCCGCCGCCGCGTTCTCGACCAGCAGCAACGGTGCGAAGCCGCCCTGGCTGCCGCCGTTTCCGATCATGTTGCCCGCGCCCAGGGGGTTCACGACGACGCGCGTACCGGCCGCGAGTTCGACTTCCGATCCCACGGCCTCGACGACTCCGGAGAGTTCGTGGCCGAGCGGCATGGGCTCCGGCGTAGGGCCGGCGAGTCCCCCTTGGCGCACGAACTTCACATCCGAGCCACAGATCCCGCAAGCGGCCACCCGGATCAGCGCATCCCGGGGGCCGGGTTCGGGCTCGGCAACGTCGACCAGGCGAACGTCGTTGGGGCCGTGCAGTTCAACGCGCTTCATCGCAGTCTTCGTCCTCAGAGTAGGCCGCCGGGGGGAGCCGGCCGCGCGCGCTGGTTGTAGAGCATCTTGCGCAGGCGCTCGATGTCTTGCTTGCCGAGTTTCGAGTAGTCGACCGAGAAGTCGGATCCGACCTCCATGCCCCGCTGCACACCCGGTCGTGCCGAAAGCTCCTCGAACCAGCGCTTGAAGTACGGAAACTCCTTGATGTCCTGCCCCTGGTTCTCCCAGGCGACCGTCCACGGGTAGCTGATCATATCCGCGATCGTGTAGTGATCCCCGGCCAGGTAGCGCCGGTCGTAGAGGCGGTTGTCGAGGACGCCGTAGAGACGGTTCACCTCATCGGAGAAGCGCCGGATCGCGTAGGACTGGTCGCCCTCGGTGTCGCCGAGCCGACGGAAGTGTCCGTACTCTCCGGTCTTCGGTCCCTGGTTCGCCATCTGCCAGATAAGCCACTGGTTCACTTCCTGCCGGGCGCGGATTTCTTGGGGATAGAACTGCCCGGCCTTGTCGGCGATGTAGATCATCATGGCTCCGGACTCGAAGATCGAAATCGGCTCACCGCCGTCTGCCGGCTCGTGATCGACGAGTGCGGGCATCCGGTTGTTCGGGCTGATGCTCAAGAACTCGTCCTTGAACTGATCTCCCTGGCCGATGCTGCAGGGCACCACCTTGTAGGGCAGGCCGCATTCCTCGAGCAGGATCGTCACCTTCTTGCCGTTGGGGGTGGGCCAGTAGTGGATGTCGATCATCGGCGCTCCTACCACTTCTCTGCGTCGGGACGGATCATAACGTCGAAGGTCCAGGCCGAACGCGGCTGGTGAACGATGTGCCAGCACTCGCCGGCGATGTCTGCAGGCTTGCAGAAGAACGAGTCGGGCTTGTCGGGTTGGGCCTTTCGGGTCCACGGTACGTCGATGACGGCATCGATTGCCACGTAGGCTACGTGAACACCTTGCGGTCCGAGGCTCCGCGCCATCGACTCCGCGAGGATACGTTGCGCCGCCTTGGTGGGGGCGAAGCCCGCGAAGAGGGCCTTGCCTCGATACGTCGAGGTGTTTCCAGTGCAGAGGATGGCGCCGCGGCCCGCTTCGATCATCGCCGGGGTGGCCATCTGGGCGAGTCGGAGCAGCGCCATGGTGTTGATCTCGAAGTTTCGCTGCAGGACCTCCGGCTCGATCGACGAGAAGTCACCGAAGGCGCCGCCGACCGCATTGTGGAGGACGACGTTGGGGGCACCCATCTCGGCGACGATCTTCTCGAAGGTGGCTCGCAGGGCATCGGAGTCGCGCACGTCGCAGGGGAAGGCCTTGGCGCCCTCGATTTCGGCTTCGAGTGCAGCGAGTCGATCCTGGTTCCGCGCAATCATCGCGACTCGGTAACCCTCGGCGAAACGCCGTGCGAGCGCGGCGCCCGTTCCGGGTCCGACACCGGTGATCAGGCAGACATCTTGGGGCATGGACTTCTCCGGTCGAACAGGTTCGGCTGAACGAGGTAGGCGATCGGCAGCGCCACCTTCAACTCCGAACGATCTCGTCGAAAGGGACGACCTCGGCGGCTGGCGTCTCGATCTCGCCTTCGGGCAGCATGAAGCGCCAGAAGACCAGGCCGAAGGGGCGGCTCTCCGTATCGATCCAGTTCGGTACGCCGGGATCGCGGGCGGCCAGCACCATCCGGAAGCTCCCGTCCGGCTCGAGAACCGTCTGGGTGCGGTTCAGGGACACACGCCGGGTCGTGTAGTCGTAGGTCTGCTGGTGGCGATTCCAGAGGCAGACGTTCGCGAAGCGGCACTCGGGCCAGCGCCCGGTCACCACGAGCGCCTGCTCCGGCCCGATCACGTACGGGGCCATCGAGTAGGCCGCGTCGAACGCCGCCAGGCCGAAGTCACCCGGGGTAACGGGCGCTGGGAACACGTTCGGGGTCAGTCCGACGAACGCGGGTCGCTCGGCGTTCGCCATCGGGAGTTGAGCCAGGGTGCGGCTGCGCACGAATTGGGCGGTGCGCCGGATGCCCGCGGCCACCGAGGCATCGCTTTGCAGCGTCGGCGGCGGTGCGTCCACGACCTCGATCTCGAGGGCCGGGTTGCGGGACGGATCCGCGGAGGCGGGCTTCTCGTTCTCGTAGTAGTGACGGGTGGTGATCCGCGAGGCGCCCGGCTCGAGCGGAAGCCAGTTGCGGTCCCGCTTCTCGCCGCCGAATAGAATCTCGAATCTGCCGTTCTCGTCCACCTCCAGGTCGAGGTCGTTGATCACGCCGACGGTTCGGCTCGCCATCGAACCGTCGGCCGTGTCGGCCTCGATGCTGAACGAAACGTAGATCGACTCGTCCATGCGTCCCCGCACCACGTACGCGTACTCGGGAGAGACCGGCGCATCGAAGTAGATGGCATCGGAGTTGTCTCCGGTGAACTTTCGCCAGGGCGAGACGATGCGCCGGAACTGCGGGTGTGCGGGATCGCTTTCGAACATGCTCGCGAGACCGCCTTCGAGCAGGTGCATCAAGGCCCGGTGTGCGCCGACGACGTCGTCCTCGCTCTGCAGGTTCCATTCGGGCCCCGCCCAGCGTTCGTCGATTTCCTGCAGCAGGTCGATCAACTCGCGGAGCGCCTTGCGCGAGGCGGTCTGGATCGTCATGCAAACCTCCAGGGAGATAGGGGACGCGAGAGTACCTCGACTCGGAGTCGCCCCGGTCTCGAGGAGTCTGAACCCGACTCAGGGATCGAGGAGGGCGATGTCCGCCACCGGCGTGTGCTGGGCGCCTTCGGGGTTGAGCTTGCTCCGGTACAGGATCACTCGATCGGCGTCGATCTGGGTGGGCGGCAGGATCGCCCGGATCGTCGGGTTGCGAAGCGGCGGCTTGCGGACTCGCCCGAGCGTGATGTGGGCCCGGAAGCGCCGGGATTCGGCTTCCAGACCCGCGTCGACGACCCCGCGCTCGACGAGATCGTGGAGTTCGGAGACAGGCGACTCGGGATCGACGCTGGCCGCAATCACCCGCGCACGAGCCGCGGAAGGGAAGGGACGAACCGTCGACAGACGACAGGCAAAGGGAGCGCAGGTGCCGACGAAGCCTCGCACGCGCTCGACGAGGTCGTCGATGCGCACCTCGGCGACCTCGCCCAGAAAGCGCAGGGTGATGTGGAGGCTCTCTTCGCGCACCCAGCGAACCTGATCGCCCCAGGACTCGGCCCGCAACTCGCGAATCGCGCGGGACAGTTCAGAGCGGGCGGCTGCGCCGACCGCGAGCGCGAAGAAGCACCGCAGCGGATCAGCCTGCTGGAGCGAGGCGTTCGAGCAGCCCGACGGCCCGCATGCAGTCGGGAATGGCGGCAGGCATGTTGGCTCCTTGGCGATGGGCAGAGCCACAGAGTACCCGACCCGGTCGCTCCGCCGGCCCTATTGACACGACTCCTGCTGCAATTCGATACTTGGATGGCAACGCGAGTCTCGAAACGGGAGAACAGCCATGAAGCTCGGCATCGGTGCGGTCGGATTCGGTCCGAAGGCCCAGATCAACCTCGACATGATCCATCGGGCGGAAGAGCTCGGCTTCGATTCGGCGTGGACCGCCGAGGCGTATGGAAACGACGCAGTCAGCACAGCCACCTGGGTGTTGGCCAACACGACCCGGATGAAGGTGGGCACTTCGATCATGCAGATGCCGGCACGGGCGCCCGCCATGACGGCGATGACGGCCATGACCCTCGACCACCTGTCCGGTGGCCGCTTCATCCTCGGTCTCGGGCCCTCGGGTCCCCAGGTCGTCGAGGGCTGGTACGGCGTTCCCTACGGCAAGCCGCTGACGCGAACCCGCGAGTACATCCAGATCATCCGGCAAGTCTGGGCACGCGAGGCACCCCTCGAGTTCAAGGGCGAGCACTACACGATCCCGGTGAGCGGCACCGGAACCACGGGGCTCGGTAAGCCCCTCAAGAGCATTCTCCACGGCAATCCTGAAATTCCGATCTACACCGCGTCCATCAGCCCGAATGGTCTGCGCTGCTCGGCCGAGGTGGCGGACGGGGTCTTCCCGATGATGATGGATCCGGAGAACTTCGACTCGGTCTACCTGCCGTTCTTGCAGGAGGGTTTCGACAAGGCGGGCGGCGGCAAGAGTCTCGACAACTTCGCCGTGGTGCCAGGTGTCACCGTGATCATCAACGACGATCTCGAGAAGGTCCGGATGCCCGTGAAGGGGCAGATGTCTCTCTACATCGGAGGCATGGGGGCCCGCAACAAGAACTTCTACAACGACCTCGCCAAGCGCCTCGGTTATGAAGAGGAAGCGGTCAAGATCCAGAATCTCTATCTCGACGGCAAGAGGATGGAGGCCGCGGCGGCTGTGCCCGACGAACTCGTCGATGCCTGCCACCTCGTCGGACCGAAGGACCGTATCCGCGAGCGCCTGCAGGCCTGGAAGCAGGCCGGCAAGCAGGGCTGGGTGCACACCATGAGCATCGGGACGGCCCAGCCCGAGGCCCTCGAGTTGCTGGCCGAAGAACTGCTCTAGAGGCGGATTCCGCCCTCAGTCCACGGAGACCCTCCCCCATGACCGAACCGCACGCTTCGGGGCTCGACTTCATCGTCGACCGCGGTGACTGGAGCCGGGGCCACTTCGAAGATCGGCCGGCGCCCGCGCCCGTGTCGCAAGGGCAGGTGCTGTTCCGCGTGGATCGCTTCGCGTTCACGGCAAACAACATCTCGTACGCGAAGGCCGGGGACATGCTCCGCTATTGGGACTTCTTTCCCGCCGCGGAAGGCTTCGGCCGGATTCCGGTCATGGGCTTCGGGGACGTGATCGAGTCTGCGCACCCGGATGTCACGCAGGGACAGCGGGCCTTCGGTTTCTTTCCGATGTCGCGCTACCTCGTGATCGAGCCGAGCCGGGTGGGCGCAGGTGGAATCTTCGACGGCGTCGCCCATCGGCAGGGAATCGCACCGGCCTACAACACCTACGCGCCAACCGACGCGGATCCCGGCTACGCGCTGGAACACGAAGACGCCCACATGCTGATGCGCGGCCTGTTCATGACTTCGTACCTGGTGGACGACTACGTGACCGAAAACGACGGCTTCGGCGCCAGTCAGGTGGTGATCTCGAGCGCGTCGAGCAAGACCTCTATCGCGCTCGCCTACCTGGTGTCGAAGCGAGCCGGGGTCGAGTGCATCGGATTGACGTCGCCCGCGAACGCGGCCTTCGTCAAGGGACTCGGCTACTACGACCAGGTGATCCACTACGACGACCTCGAGGGAGTCGCAGACGAGCCGACCGTCTTCGTCGACATGGCGGGCAGTGGAAGCGTGACGAACCGGCTCCACGCGCGACTCGGGGAGCGAATGAAGTGCAGCTGCAGTGTCGGTGCCACCCACTTCGATGACACCCCGCGTGCCTCGGATCTCCCGGGAGCCAAGCCGGAGTTCTTCTTTGCTCCCGGCCAGATGCAGAAGCGCGCCGCCGAGTGGGGCCCGGCCGGGCTGAACCAGCGCATCGGAGACTCCTGGCAGCAGTTTCGGGATGCTTCGAAGGAGTGGCTCGAAGTACGTCGTGAACTCGGGCGCGATGCGGTCGAACGCGTCTACCACGAGACTCGAGAAGGGCGCAGCCTCCCGAGCCACGGCCACATCATCTCTCTCTGGGATGCCGAGTAGGCGTTCCGGCAAGCAACCCCGGTCAATCTACGAAGAGGACGACAGCATGCGAATCGGAGTCATGTCGGGAGCAACGGGCGGAGCGGACGGAACCATCGACGGACTCGTCAAGCGCTGCCAGGAACTCGAATCCAGGGGCTTCGACAGCGTGTGGATGGCGAACATCTTCGGTCTCGACGCGATCGGCGCGCAGGGGATCGTCGGCCGCGAAACAGAGCGGATCGAACTCGGCACCGCGGTGGTTCCCAGCTATCCGCGCCATCCGATGGCGATCGCGCAACAGGCTCTCACCACCCAGGCGGCTTCGGGCGGCCGCTTCGCGCTCGGGATCGGCCTCTCTCACCAGATCGTGATCGAGGGCATGATGGGCCTCTCCTACGAAAAGCCGGCCCGGCACATGCGCGAGTACATCTCGGTGCTGGCGCCACTGCTCCGCAAGGAGAACGTCTCGTTTCAGGGCGAGCAGTATCGGGTGAACGGGGCAATCGATATTTCGGACGCCGCGCCGGTTCCGCTGCTGGTCGCCGCGCTCGGCGATCACATGCTCGGGATCGCGGGCGGCATGACGGATGGAACGATTCTCTGGATGACCGGTCCGGCTACGATCGAGAGTCACATCGGGCCGAAGCTCCGTGAGGCGGCCAGCAAGGCCGGCCGCGGTGACCCGCGCATCGTGGCGGGTCTCCCGATCCTGTTGACGAACGACGCCGAAACCGCCCTAGAGCGAATCGGGAAGTCTCTCGCTCTCTACGGGACTCTGCCGTCCTACCGCGCCATGCTCGACAAGGAAGATGCCGCCGGGCCTGCAGACATTTCGATCGTCGGAGACGAGAAGGTTCTCGACGCGGCGCTGGATCGATTGCGAGATATCGGCGTGAGCGACTTCAACGCCGCCGTACTGCCTCTCGAGGAGGGCGCCGACAAGCGCACGCTCGACTATCTCCAGAGCCGGCTCTAGCTCGACTCGAGGAGGTCTGTCGCCATCGGCGGGAGTGCCGGGTAGCAGGGCAGGTCGTCCCGAATTTCGTACCAGGCGCTCTTCGATTCCAGGTTGATGTGCATGAGGGGCTCCACGCCGCGGTCGTCGTCGAGGCTCTCGACGACGAGCATGGTGATCTGGGGTGCCGACTCGGGGCGATTGTAGAGCCGGGTTCCGCAGCTTCGGCAGAAGGCACGGGTTCCGACGCCTTGCGTCTGCACTTGTTGGATCAGCTCCGCACCCGATACCCAGCGCAGCTGGTCGCTACGCATGAGGCTGAGCGCGACGAACGGAGCGCCGTGAGCGCGGCGGCAGTACTGGCAGTGGCACAGGGTCACGGGCCCCAACTCGGCATCGAACTCGTAGCGGACCGCGCCGCACAAGCATCCGCCGGCTCGCATCAGAGCCCCAATTCGGCGCGAATGCCCGGCGCCGATTCGAGATCTGCAACCGCGCGGCTCGCCTGTTCCACGAAGGCCGCGCTGTAGGCGAGATCCGAGCTGACGGCTGCGCCGCCGTAGAGGGCGGCGGGAGCAGCGGCGACCACGGTGTACCCCGCGTGGATCTGGTTCTGGGCCCAGGCGATGCCGAGCCAGTCGGCCGTGATGTCCTCGGGCGTGGTCGGCAACAACACAGGGAAGCGGTAGCGGTTTCGGGGGCGGAGGGCACATCCGGGGCCATCCTCGGGTAGCCTTTTCGAATGCCTGAGGAGAGGATCTTCGAGCGGCTGCTGATCGCGAACCGGGGCGAGATCGCGATCCGGATCCAGCGTGCGGCCTCCGAGCTTGGCATCACGACCGTCGCGATCCATCCCGAAGACGATGCCAACTCGCTTCATGTGCGCCGTGCAGACGAGAGGCGGGTCCTCGAGGGCCGTGGGGCGCGAGCCTATCTCGATGCTGAGCAGATCGTTGCAATCGCCCGGGAGACGGGCTGCGACGCCATTCACCCGGGCTACGGCTTCCTGAGCGAGAGCGCCGGGTTTGCGGCTCGTTGCGCCGACGCGGGGCTGACTTTCGTCGGTCCGCGACCCGAGCACCTCGAAATCTTCGGCGACAAGCCCGCCGCCCGTCGCCTTGCGCGGGAGCAGGGAATTCCGGTCGTTGACGGAACCGACGCAGCGACGACCCTCGAGGAGGCGCAGAGTTTCTTGCAAGAGCTCGGTGCGGGCGGTGCAGTGATGCTGAAGGCCGTAGCGGGCGGAGGCGGTCGTGGGATTCGCGCCGTCCACACCGCCGACGAGCTGGCGGCCGTCTTCGAGCGATGTGCCTTCGAGGCGACCTCCTCGTTCGGAGAGGGCGGCCTCTACGTCGAGCGCTTGATGACCGACGTCCGTCACATCGAGGTGCAGGTCGCTGGCGACTCCGGGGGCGAGGTCGTCGCGCTGGGCGAGCGCGAGTGCAGCTTGCAACGCCGCCACCAGAAGCTCGTCGAGGTGGCGCCCAGCCCGGGCCTCGCGCCCGGTCTTCGCAGCGCGCTCCTCGATGCGGCGATCACTCTCGCGAAGGCGATCGGCTACGAGAGCCTCGGAACCGTCGAATTCTTGGTGGATCGGGACGGAAATCTTACGTTCATCGAAGCGAACGCACGTCTCCAGGTGGAGCACACCGTCACCGAAGAGGTCACGGGAGTCGATCTCGTGCAGCTGCAGCTGAGGCTTGCCGCGGGCAGCTCGCTGCGAGACGCTGGTGTCGATCCGGCGAGCCCGCCCGAGGTGCGCGGGCATGCGATCCAGCTGCGGATCAACACCGAGACGCTGACGGAAACAGGCCAGGTCCGCCCGAGCAGCGGCAGCATTGCCGTCTACGAGCCGCCATCCGGACCGGGTATCCGCGTCGATGCGGCCGCCTACACGGGATATGCGACGAGTCCCCATTACGACAGCCTGCTCGCGAAGATCGTCGTGCACGCACCGGGTGTCCACTTCGAAGATGTGCTTCAGAGGGCCGATCGAGCGCTCTCCGAGCTGCGGATCGAGGGTGTCGATACGAACGCGGGCTTCCTGCGGAGCCTGATCCGGCATCCCGATGTCCGCGGCGACCGGATCCACACGGGATTCGTCGAGGCGCACATCGGGGAGCTCGTGGAAGCGGCGAGAGAATTCGAGTCCGCCGCCTTGGTGGAGTCGGCAACGCCGGCGCGTGCCGGCGCCCGCATCGACTCGAACGATCCGCTGGCGGTCCTCGATCACGGCAAGAGTGACGGGTCGCCCGATGGGGCAGAGCCCGAGGGGATCGACGACCTGGACGGCTCGTTCGTGCGTGCCCCGCTGCAGGGCACGATCGTCAGCGTCGACGTTCGGGAAGGCCAGGAAGTCCACGCGGGCACCGCGTTGCTGGTGCTCGAGGCGATGAAGATGGAGCACGTCGTCGAGGCTCCGGTGAGCGGTGTCGTCCGCCGCGTGGCTGTGGCGCCCGGGGATACGATCTACGAGGGCCACCCCCTCGTCGCGATCGACGAAGCAGACGTAGCTTTCCGCGAGGAGGTGCGCGAGGAGGCGATCGATCTCGATGAGATCCGCCCGGATCTCGCCGAGGTGTACGCGCGTCACGCATACGGCGAGGACCAGTCACGCCCGGAAGCGGTTGCCCGGCGCCGGAAGACCGCCCAGCGCACGGTCCGGGAGAACATCGAGGATCTGTGCGATTCCGGGAGCCTGGTCGAGTACGGGCCGCTCGTCATCCCCGCTCAGCGCCGGCGTCGTAGCCTCGACGACCTGATCGCGCGCACTCCCGCCGACGGCATGCTCGCGGCGGTCGGTCGGGTGAACGGAGACGTCTTTGGTGAGCGGGAATCCCGCTGCGTCATCATGTCCTACGACTACACGGTTCTCGCGGGCACCCAGGGCATGCAGAACCACCGCAAGAAGGATCGGATGTTCGAGATTGCGGAGCAGCAGCGACTGCCCGTCGTCTTCTTCACCGAGGGCGGCGGCGGGCGCCCCGGGGACACGGACGGATCCGGGGTCGCGGGCCTCGACTGCAGGGCGTTCCAATTCTTCGGAAGGTTGAGCGGCCTGGTGCCCCTGGTCGGTATCAACTCGGGTCGCTGCTTCGCGGGAAACGCGGCGCTGCTCGGCTGCTGCGACGTCGTCATCGCGACCGCAGACTCCAACATTGGCATGGGTGGACCCGCGATGATCGAAGGCGGTGGTCTGGGGGTCTTCCGTCCCGAGGAGGTCGGCCCGATCGAGGTGCAGGTGCGAAACGGCGTGGTCGATCTTCCCGTTGCCGACGAGGCCGAGGCCGTCGCCACCGCGAAGCAGTACCTGTCCTTCTTCCAGGGCACGGTTCCGGCCTGGGAGTGCGCGGATCAGCGCCAGTTGCGCCAGGCGATTCCCGAGAATCGGCTGCGGATCTACGACGTACGCGAGGTGATCGAGACCCTCGCCGACGTGAGATCGGTTCTCGAACTCCGCCGGGGCTTCGGCCTCGGTATGGTGACGGCGCTCGCGCGCGTCGAGGGACGACCGATCGGGGTCGTCGCCAACAATCCCGTCCACCTGGCCGGCGCGATCGACAGCGATGGCGCCGACAAGGCGGCGCGCTTCATGCAACTCTGCGATGCCTTCGACATCCCGATCCTGTTTCTGTGCGATACGCCCGGCATCATGGTGGGGCCAGAAATCGAGAAGACCGCCCTCGTGCGGCATGCCTCCCGGCTCTTCGTCACGGGCGGGAGCCTCACGGTGCCGTTTTTCACGATCGTGCTGCGCAAGGGCTACGGGCTGGGCGCCCAGGCGATGGCCGGGGGCAGCTTTCACGCACCGATCTTCACGGTCTCCTGGCCGACGGGTGAGTTCGGGGGCATGGGACTCGAGGGGGCCGTCAAGCTCGGGTACCGGAAGGAATTGGCCGCCGAAGAAGACCCCGAGAAGCGACGCGCCCTCTACCAGGAAATGGTCGACCGCATGTACGAACACGGAAAGGCGGTCAACATGGCCTCCCACTTCGAGATCGACGACGTGATCGATCCGATGGACTCGCGCCGCTGGATCCTCTCGGCACTCGAGTCCGCCCCGCCGCCGCCGCCACGAACGGGGAAGAAGCGGCCCTGCATCGACACCTGGTAGTTCCTCGTCCCGCGAGCTGGACTACGCTGGCGCTCTCACGATGGAGGCGCTCGCAATGTCCCCTTCGGACTCCCAGGCTCCGGCTGCGCTCGAAGGCATCCGGGTACTCGATCTCACGACCCGGCTCGGAGAGGGTGCCGGCCGGGTCTTCGCCGACCTGGGCGCCGAGGTCATCAAGATCGAGCCGCCCGGGGGCTGTGATGCCCGCTTCACGCCCCCCTACGAGGAGGGCCGCGAAGGAGATCCGGAGGGCTCGCTCTTCTGGCGGGCGTGGGGGCTCGGCAAGCGATCCGTCGTCCTCGATCTGGAGTCGGCCGAAGAGCGAGTTCGCTTCGTCGAACTCGTCCGAACCGCCGACGTTCTGATCGAGTCGTTTACGCCTGGAACCCTCGACGGCCTGGGTCTCGGAAGCGACGCGCTGTGCCGCGAGAACCCGCAGCTCGTCCACGTCTCGGTGACGCCCTTCGGCGAGTCGGTGCCGGACGCCGCGAGTGAGGCCACGGACCTAATCCTGGCCGCTGCGGGTGGGCTGCTCGCGATGATGGGAGACAAGGATCGACCCCCGATCCCGTTGGGCTTCGGCGAGACCTCGATGCACGGAGCGGTGCAGGCAGCCGCCGACGCGATCCTCGCGCTGTACGAGCGCAATCGGAGCGGCAAGGGCCAGCATCTGGACACTTCGATGCAGGCCGCCGTCGTGTGGGCGCTGCTCTTCGTGACTGGCTACGCCGCGTTCGGAAAGGATCCGCCGGGCTTCGGCGACGACCGCGGTGAGGCGGGCCGCCGCCCACTCGAGATCATGCCGGGGCTCCGCAACCCGGTGATCGAGCCCTGCAAGGACGGGCACGTCGTAATGACGCTGGTGCTCGGCGCCCAGGGCAACCACGGCTTTGGCGAGGCCATGAAGTGGACCGAGGAGGCGGGTGCCCTCGACGTCGACCTGGCTGGCCGCGACTGGAGCACCTGGCTCGAGGATCTGCCGGCTGGAAAGCTCTCGGTCGAGGACGCGGCCCGGGGCCTGGGGCAGATGCTCGAGTTCCTGTCGACCCAGACGAAGGCACAGATCCAGGAGCAGTCCGTCGCCCGGAAGATGCTGATCGCCCCGGCCTACACGGCCGCCGACCTGTATGGTGATCCCCAACTCGACGCCCGCGACTTCTGGCAGGATGTCGATGGAACCCTGCACCCGGGCTCCTTCGCGCTGCTCTCGCGTACGCCAATCCGCTATCGCGCGCCCGCGCCTACGCTGGGCTCCGATCAGCAGTTGCTCGACTCCCTCGAGCGGCGGCCCCAGGTGGTCGTGCGTGAGCCCGGAGGCGAGCGCCGGTCGATCTTCGAGGGCCTGCACGTGGCCGACCTCGGCTGGATCGCCGCCGGTCCCCTGATCACGAAGGATCTCGCGAACCTCGGTGCCACGGTCGTCAGTCTCGAGTCCGAGAGCCGGGTGGACACGCTTCGCTTCATTCCGCCGTGGAAGGACGACGTACCTCACGTCGACGGCGGCCACCCCTTCGCGAACATGAACCAGTCGAAGTACGGGATTGCGTGCAACCACGCGGTGCCCGAGAGCGCGATCGTCGTCGAGCGCATCCTCGAGTGGGCGGATGTCGTCGTCGAGAACTTCACTCCGGGCACCGCCGAGCGAATGGGCTTCGGCTGGGAGCAGGTGCGCGCGCGGCGCCCCGATGCCGTGATGCTCTCGACCTGCATGCGGGGTCAGACGGGACCCGAGGCGAAGCACACGGGCTTCGGCATCCAAGGTGGTGCCCTTGCGGGCTTCATCGCATGCACGGGCTGGCCGGACCGCGCACCGCAGCCACCGTGGGGCGCGTATACGGACTTCATCGCGCCGCGCTACGGCATGGCGGCATTGGGTGCCGCTCTGCTGCACCGTGACCGAACAGGGGAGGGGCAGTACATCGACGTTTCCCAGATCGAGGCGAGCATCCACATGCTCGAGCCCATGCTCCTCGACTATCACGTCAATGGTCGATCCATGGAGAGGCCCGGGCTGCTGTCGGAACGCGCGTGTCCGCACGGCACCTTCGCGACGCAGGGAAACGAGCGGTACCTGGCGATCGCAATCGAAACCGCGGCGCAGTGGCAGGGGCTGAGAGACGTGGTGGGCGGAGTGCGCGCATTGGGCGCGGATCTGGATTCGCTGTCGGCTCGTACGGCCCGCCGGGACGAAATCGACGGGGTGCTGCGCAGCTGGGCCGCCGAGCAGGACGGTGCGCAGGCGGCGCAGCAACTCCGCGCAGCCGGCGTGCCCGCCTACGTCGTCCTGCGAGCAAGCGACCTGCGTTCCGATCCCCAACTCGTCGCGCGCGACTTCTTTGTGGACCTCGACCACGCCCACATCGGTCGGGCCTGCTTCGACGGTGCCGTGACGATCTTCTCGCAGACGCCGATGCGCCCCACCCATGCCGGGCCCACGCTGGGGCAGCACACCTGGGAAGCCCTGCGCGACGTTCTCGGCTTCGACGAGGACGAGATCACGAACCTCGCTGCGGCGGGTGTCCTCAGCTAGGAGACGCGCCTCAGGAGCGCTGGGCTTGCAAGCGGGCTTCGAGTTGGTCCAGCTCGGCGTTGAGCGCGCCCGGCAGCTTGTCTCCGAACTGCGCGTAGTACTCGCGGATCAACGGGATCTCGGCCAGCCATCCATCCACGTCCACCGACAGGAGTTCCTCGATATCCTCGGCGTCGAGCGCGAGTCCTTCGAGATCGATTTCACCCGCTGCGGGGATGGTCCCGATCGGTGTTTCGATCCCTTCCACCTTGCCGGCACAGCGCTCGAAGACCCACCTCAGCACGCGCCCGTTGTCGCCGAAGCCCGGCCACAAGAAATCGCCTTCGCTGTTCTTGCGGAACCAGTTGACGTAGTAGATTCGCGGAAGCTGGGCACCCTCGTGCTCGCCGATCTCGAGCCAGTGAGCCCAGTAGTCGGCCATGTTGTATCCACAGAAGGGAAGCATGGCCATAGGGTCGCGTCGCAGTTCACCGACCTTGCCAGCCGCTGCGGCGGTCTTTTCGCTCGAGATGATCGAGCCGAGGAAGGTGCCGTGCGCCCAGTCCCGGGCCTCGTGCACGAGCGGGACGACCGTGGCCCGGCGACCGCCGAAGAGGATCGCACTGATCGGTACGCCGCTCGGGTCCTCCCACTCGCTCGCGATCACGGGACACTGGCTTGCCGGTGCGGTGAAGCGGGCGTTCGGGTGGGCGGCCGGCGTGTCGCTCCCGAGTGTCCACTCGTTGCCGCGCCAGTCCGTCAGTCCGGCGGGCGGCTCGCTCATGCCTTCCCACCAGATATCCTGGTCGTCCGTGAGCGCGACGTTCGTGAAAATGCAGTTCTCGCTCAGACCGAGCATCGCATTCGGATTCGACTGCATGCTGGTTCCTGGAGCCACGCCGAAAAAGCCGGCTTCCGGGTTGATGGCGTACAGCTGCCCATCCTCGCCGAACTTCATCCAAGCGATATCGTCGCCGACCGTCTCGACCGTCCAGCCGGGGATCGTGGGCCGGAGCATCGCGAGATTCGTCTTGCCACAAGCACTGGGGAAAGCGGCGGCGACGTAGCGCACCTCGCTCTCCTGCGAGGTCAGCTTGAGGATCAGCATGTGCTCGGCGAGCCACCCCTCGTCGCGGGCCATCGTCGAGGCGATGCGGAGTGCGAAGCACTTCTTTCCGAGCAGGGCGTTGCCGCCATAGCCGCTGCCGTAGCTCCAGATCTCACGGGTCTCGGGGAAGTGGACGATGTACTTGTTCTCTCCGTCGCACGGCCAGGCAATGTCCTTCTGGCCGGGTTCGAGCGGGTAGCCGACCGAGTGCAGGCACGGCACGAAGGCGCCAGAGTCGCCCAGGATATCGAGCACCTTGCTGCCCATGCGCGTCATCGTCCGCATGTTCGCGACGACGTAGGGCGAGTCGGAAATCTGCACGCCGATATGGGCGATGTGCGAGCCGAGGGGGCCCATCGAGAACGGAATCACGTACATCGTACGGCCGCGCATCGAACCCTCGAAGAAGCCCCGAAGGGTCTTCTGCATTTCGGCCGGTGCGCACCAGTTGTTCGTGGGTCCGGCATCCTCTTCCCGCTCGCAACAGATGAACGTCCGGTCCTCGACGCGGGCCACATCCGCGGGATCCGAGAGCACCAGGTAGCTGCCGGGACGCTTCTCGGGGTTCAGTCTCTGCGCGGTTCCCGTCGCCAACATGAGCTCGAACATCTCGTCGTACTCGGCCTGGGACCCGTCGCACCAGCGGATCGCGTCGGGTGCGGTGAGGGCGGCGATTTCTTCGACCCAGGCATTGAGTCGGGTGTGGGAGGAGGGCGTTGCGGCGCTCATGGATTTCCTCGGCTTGTCGAGGACACCCATTACAGCTTCCGCGCGGGCTCTTCGGTAGTGGGTGCAACGATTCGCTGACGTTCGAGGCCCCGGCGCCCCCCGAGGGTGAACCCATCCCCCTGAATTTGCATCACGTTTCGGTTTCGGCCTGGCCTCTGGCGCCCCCTTGGCCGCCTCTCAGCCAGCGCCCGCGGCTGAGACGGGCCGCTATCGTCGCCACTCGAGCTTCCGGGTTCGAGACGCCACTACCCGAGCCCCCGGGACGGCTGCTGGCGGGGTCACAAGAAGGAGGACGGCATGGCTGAGATCAAGCAGATCAGCGAGTTCCAGATGAGGCTCATGAAATTGCTGATGACGCCATTCTCGCGCTGGCAGGCTAGGCGCTACCTGAAGTCGGGCGGCACGAAGATGGGGCAGCTCGCGGGTCGCGACATCTGCGTCGTAACGATGAAGGGAGCCAGGAGCGGGAAGACCCGGCACATCCCGTTGATGTACGTGCCCTACCTCGAAGGGGAGGGCGTCCTCCTGGTCGCTTCTCTGGGTGGCGCGCCGAAGCATCCCACCTGGTACTACAACCTGGTGGCCAATCCGGATATCACCGTGCAGGTAAGAGAGCGCTCGCTGTCCCTGCGCGCGCGCGTGGCATCGGCGGAGGAGAAGGCCGCTGTGTGGCCGACCTGCTGCCACCACTACCCCGACTACCAGCTCTACCAGGATCGCACCGCCCGTGACATCCCCGTCTTTCTGTGCGAGTCCTGGGACGCGTGATCCCGATCCTGTCCACGAGGAGATTCTCATGACGGACCTTCGCACCCCGGTCCCCTTTGGCCAGACCGGCCTTCGGGTCTCCCGGCTCGGCATCGGCAGCAGCTTCACCGGCGACCCGGCCTTCATCGAGGAGGCCGTCGAGCAGGGTGTCAACTACCTGTACTGGGGCTCCATCCGGAGACCGGCCTTCGGGCGCGCCATCAAGCGGGTTGCGCGCAAGAACCGAGAGGGGCTGGTGCTGACCGTGCAGTCGTACACGCGAGTGGCTGCGCTGATGGCGCCCTCCATCGAGTTGGCCCTGCGCCGCGCCGGCATCGAGTACTTCGACATTCTGCTGCTGGGCAACTGGAGCGAGCCGCCGGGCCAGCGCTTGATCGACGCGGCCCAGCGCCTGAAGGAAAAGGGCAAAGTGCGCCACCTGATGATGAGCACCCACAACCGCCCCTCCCTCCAGGAGCACTTCCGCCGCTTCGAGGCGAAGGAGAGCCCCTTCGACGCCTTCATGTTGCGCTACAACGCCGTGCATCGGGGCGCCGAGCGTGACGTATTCCCCCACCTTCCGGAGTCGGCACGTCCCGGGGTCGTGGCCTACACGGCGACCCGCTGGGGGCACCTGCTCGATCCGAAGAAGATGCCCGAGGGCGAGGCCCCGCCGCCCGCTCGTGACTGCTACCGATTCGCGCTGAGCCACCCCGCGGTGAGTCTCGTGCTGTGCGGCCCATCCAATCGCGAGCAGATGCAAGAGGCACTGTGTGCGCTCGATGCCGGCCCGCTGGACGCCGAGGAGAAAGCCCGCATGCAGCGCATCGGTGACCACGTGTACGCCAACTACAAGCCCCAATTCACCGAGCAGGG
>JAYGDB010000173.1:0-4200 GCA_046583095.1 Myxococcota bacterium
CCAGAAGGGCAGCGATGAAGAACATCGCCGCTCCGAGTCCAACGCCCCGGGCTGTTGCGCACTGCCGATGCATGATCTCTCTGTACCAGTAACTTTCGCACAGCTGCCGCCACCGAAGAGAGAGGCACACACGGTCTACGAACCGATGGCAGCCGCTGGATCGCCATCCCCCCCAAGCAGCACGAAATGCTACGGCTGATATTATGAAATCTACAGAAAGGAAAAATGAGCGAGAGATGTTAGGCGGGCGGAATAATCCGACAGGGACGGACTTCTCCGCGGTGCACACTGGAAAAATCAAGCACCACTGGAAAACGTGCAGTCAGTGAGCGATCGGACGCCGCGAGTTCGCGGCTTGCCCTTCCGACCTCGCAACAAAGGAAGCCATATCAAGCAGCTTCCGGGTCGCTTGGCGGGCTTAGTCGTCGTGCTTGCCCGGGGTTGCCGAAGCGCCGCTAGGCCGTCGAATCTCGCTTTCGTGCGCGAGACTGCGGCGGAGTCTGCCGCCGCTTGCGGACTGAAGCGAGTCCCAGGACCGCGATGAGCGAAGCCAGGACACCGAGCGAGCCCGGCCCGAGGGCCGGAACTGCGCTGGGCCCGTTCGCGCTGACGGGCGCGGGCCCGAAGGATCCACCGCTTTCGGGGTCCGGGACGGCCCCGGCCGGCGATACGGATCCGCCGACACTGGCAGCGGGACACGGAATCGTGCCGGCGCACGCATACCCGGAGGGCCCAGGCGGTCCTCCGAAGTAGTTCCGGAAGATGTTGAAGTCCGGAACTCCGATCGCGCAGTCGCTGTTGAAATCCGCATCCGCGTCGTAGCCGGGATCGGAGCACGACAGCCCGAACACCGACCGGAAGGCGTTGAAGTCGGGAACGCCTACCGCATTGTCATCGTTCAGATCCGTGTCACAGAGGTTTCCGTAGCCATCCTGATTGGAATCGACCTGATTCGGATTGGAAACATCCAGGCAGTTGTCCACCTCGTTGCAGGCCCCGTCGCCGTCATCATCGGTGCAGGTGCACCCATTCATGATGGAGAGATCGATCTCGACGAAGTCGCCGGGCAGGCCGTTGCCTTCGGACAGGCCCGCTATCCCATCGGGCGAGGCGATGGCGAGGTAGCTCATCACGATGGTTCCGTCGAAGTGCAGTTCGACCTGGAAGGTGTTGGGGTCGGTTGTGCCCCACTGCGGCAGACCCGCCCATGTCACCACGACGCGATCGGCAAGAGCCCGCCAGCTGATCGTTCCACCCACCGACGGATTCAGGTCATCGAAGAGCGGCGAAATGCGGGGAAGACTGAAGTGATCCGCCAGCGATTCGGTCCAGTCGGTGTCACCGCTGGTGAACGTGATGTACCCGTTGCTGCCGACGTATATGGTGGAATAGCTGGTGCCGTAGAGAGCCACCTGGTTCCCGACGATGCCAACCGACTGGAAGTCATCGTCAAAGAGAATGAGCTGCGTCCCGCCCGTCGGATCGACCGGCAGGGAGGTGATCGACTCGGCGGAGCCACAGTAGAAGCCCACAGAACCGTCGGGAGTCAAGGTCAAGCTCACGTTGGAGAGATCGTTGTCGTTGCTGTCGAATAATTCCGTGTAGTAGTCGGCCGTGTCCACCGTAGAGAAGCTGTGGCATGCGCCGCCGTTGTCGTCGGTGGTGCTGTTGGTGGATTGGTCCTCGGCAGCCACGGAGTAGTAGTAGGTTGTGCCATTCATCAAACCCGTGAGGTTGATCGCGTGCGAGGTGGCGTACCCGCTCTCGGCCTCACTTGCGGTCAGGGCGCCGCAGCTCGAACCGAAGGCTACCGTGCCGTTGGCGGCTTCGTCGGTGTCGAAGCTCGCGGTGGCGCTGGTCGCGTCGATGTTGATCGCCTGGATGTTGGAGATGATCGGCGGGACGCAGTCGATGCCGGCGGTATCCGTGAGGGTCAGATTGCTTCCGCCCTGGCCATCGTCTGCATCCACGTAGGTCGCGGTGACGGTGTCCCCGTCGGCGACTTGAAGAACGCCAACGCTGTCCGATACGTCCAGCGAGATGGATCCCGTGAAGGCCGCGGTGCTGACGCCGGTCTCGGTCAGCAGGACGCTCTCACCACCGAGTTCGGAGCCCGAGACGATTCCGACGCTGAGGGTCTGGATCGTCGTGTCATCGGTGTCCAGGTCGCAGTCATTCACGGTGATCGTGACCGAGCCGTCGCAGGTGTAACTCGACCGGTCGAGGCTGATGAAACCGGTGGAGGTGCAGGTATTCAGCGACGGCGAGGCCGCAACAGAGAAGCTCTGCGGACCCTGCGGAACGCTGAACCCGAAGACCTCTACCCGCCATACGCCGGGTTCGGGCCCGGTGACCAGAACCTGCTCGATGTTGTCGACTCGATTGGGCTGGGTCTGGACTGCTGGATTGCTCGGCGCAGCGGGGTCGAGTGTCCAGGGATAGTGCGTCGTGTTCGACGGGCTGATGGCCCGGATATCCAGGTCGTTCACCAAGGCGGGATCCACGTTGGGCGTGCCAGGCACGTCGTCCCATGCCAGGGTGACCTTCAGTTCCGAGTCGCTGACGCCGACTGGCACATTCAGCAGGAAGGTTTCACCCTGGCCGACCTCGTCTTCGAGGAAGTTTCCATCGCGCATGAAATCGACTGTCTGTTGACCGCGAACCGAACCGTATCCAGCCTGGTGGTCGGGTCCCGCGTTCCCCAGATCGACGGCGTTGTGGGCGAACAGGATCTTGAGCGTCGAGTTCCTCGGGTCGGGCTCGCCCGGGTAGTTGGCGCGAAAATCCTCGAGCAGCAGCGCGGCCATGCCGGTCACTGTCGGCGCGGCCATCGAAGTGCCGCAGATCGTAAAGTATTGGTTGTCGCCCGTGGAGTTCGTCGACGTCACGCCGAAGTCCCCGCTGCTCTGACATCCGGGAGCCGAAATATCGGGCTTCATCCGGCCATCATCGAGCGGACCCCAACTGCTGAAGGAGGTCATCGAGTCGTTGTTCGAGTTGAGCGCGCCTACCGTAATGTGATTCTTCGCCCCGGCAGGTGGCGCGGTGCTGTAGTAGTCGCCGAAACCTTCGACATTGCACCGGACGCCCTGCCGCTCGTTGCCATTGGCCCAGACGATGCGGAAGGGTGCGCCCAGGGAGCCGCCGACGATCGAATCGATCAGGGCAGAGGTCACGCCGTAATCACCCTGAAGGGCGCAGTCGAACCCATTCGGCTCCGTGTTGGTGCCGATGGAGTTGTTGCTGATATCGGCTCCGAAGGTGTTGATTGCCTCGTCGTAGTCGTCGTTGATGTCGCCGGGGTTCGAATAGAGGAAGATCCCCGACCCATCGTACTGGAAGCCGTAGGAGTGCAGGGTCGCATTCGGCGCCATGCCCTTGTATGTGCCGCCGCTCGCAGTTCCATCGCCCCCGATCGTTCCGGACACGTGGGTGGCGTGGTCACTCAGACCGCTGGCATCGTGAACGGTCAAGCGTCCGCCGAAGTCGTTGTGTGTCGATCGAGCAAATCCCCCGTCGTAGACCAAGACCGAGATACCTGTGCCGTCCAGACCGTAGGGCGCAGCCTGCAAGGTATTCACCTCGGTGACCACGCGGTTACTGTTGTTCACCTCGCTCATCGGAGGCAGAGGCCACTCAATCCACATGACCGCATCTGTGGCAATCAGCGCCTCGAGTCGACTCAGCTGCAGCGTAATGACCAACCCGTTGATCGCAGGGATCTGGGCGGCTGCGGTCGCACCGCCGGCCTTCGCGACGCGCAAACCTTCGTCGGCCAGATCGACGTCCGAGTGAAAGAGCAAATAGGCGGCCACGACCGGGTCATCGGGATCCTTCCGGTCGACGATGGCGTGCTCGGGAACCTCGCGCGCCGTGACCGAGGGATGCGCCTTCCAAAGAGGTTCGATCGAGAGGAGAGCCAACGGGCCAGCGTTGGCGGTCAGTTGGGTGAGATCCAGCCCGGCCGGTTCGACTGCGGCGAAGTGCGCAGAATCGCCCAGGTAACTCAGAAGGCGCAATCCGGAATCGATCAGGGCTCTCCTCTCCTCGGTGGTGACCCGAGTGGAGAACTGAACCACGACGTGGCGCGCTTCGACCTTGGCCGTAATCCCCTGGGCTGCGCTCTGAAGCGCCTGGCCCGATAGCAGTTCCGTAACGACCGGACCGGAACGGAAACGAATCACCGACTGTCCTGAATTT
>JAYGDB010000054.1:0-17046 GCA_046583095.1 Myxococcota bacterium
GCATGCAGACACGGCAGCACCAACGCAATCGGACGCGTGCGGGAATAGTCGAGGAGTTCGCCTTCGAGACGCTCGAGGTCGGGCCCGCCCAACCGGTGGAGTGTGGTGATCACCCCAGACTGGTGAAAATCGGCCATCGGCCGGAGGCTCGCACTCGGGCGCGCCTCGTGCCACCCCGCGGAACTTGCTGGAACCAGGGTGGAATCGCCCCAATATCAGAGCTCTGAGCCGACCTCGACACCCCCCGCGATTTCGTCGAGCAGTTCGACGGCACGCGGATCGATCTCGATGAACTCGAGCCCGACGTCCGTGCTGAAGGCATCGTTCTCGGTGGCCCAGACCACGCTCCCCGTCGCCATCAGCGTCTCCGATCCGACGTTGAAGGTCACGCGCAGCACGTCGCCGAGGCTGATCTCGCAGCCGATGACTTCGAAGCGGATGCCGCCGGAGGAGAGGTCGAGTCCGATCGCGAGGCGATCCGGACGATCGATCTCGGCGAACGAGATGATCTGGTCGGTGCCAAGCCGCCGGTACTTGCGCCTCTCGCTGCCTTCACGTCCCATCTCGCTGCACATCGGAAGGCCAGAGAACCTGCTTGAGCGAGCAAGAACCCCACGGGTCGTCGATGCAGCGGCTAGGAGAACAACGCGAGCTGCCGGTCATCCGGCCGTGAGTCGAGACCGGCCACGCTGACACCGAGCAAACGTACGCCTCGAGCGCCCGCCTGCGTGCGCTCGAGGAGCATCACAGTCACGGGGTAGATATCCGCTGACGTGGCAAGCGGGGTTGCCAGGGTGCGGCTCCGGGTTGTCGTCTGCTGGTCGTCGAAGCGAACCTTCAGGGTCACCCTTCGCCCGGCGAGCCCCTGCTCCTGCAGGCTCCCACCCAGCAGGCCACAGAGGTGCTGAAGACAGCCCTCCATCTCGCCGCGGTCGACTTCGGGATGCCGAAAGGTCTGCTCCCGACTGAGGCTCTGGGGGTGCCGGTGTCCGCGGACCGTCGAGTCTCCTCGTCCCGAAGCCAGTTCCAGAATCCGCAGACCGTGATTGCCCAGCTCTCGCTCGACCAGGCTGCGATCGACCCGCAGCAGATCGGCGACCGAGAGGGCACCGAGCCGCTGCATCGTCTCCAGCGTCCTCGGACCCACGCCGGGGAGCCGACCCAGCGGAAGCGGGGCGAGGAACTCGGCCTCCTGACCCGTGCCGATCCGGAAACTCTGACCGGGGGGCGCCTCCTCGGCTGCAAGCCGGGCCAGGAACTTGGAGGTGGCGATCCCCACGCGTAGCGAGAGGCCGAGGACATTCCGCACACGTTCGACCAGCCGCTCTCCAATCGACTCGGGCTCCTCGTTCGAGAGCGCGGCGTCCACGAACGCCGCCTCGAGGGAGACCGGCTCGACGGCCTCGACCTCTGCGCGCAGGCAGCCGCGGAGCTTTCCGGACACCTCGCGGTAGTGCTTGATATCGGTCTTCACGGCGCGCGCGTCGGGACATCGCGCCAGCGCTTCCTGCATCGTCATACCCGGCTCCACCCCGGTCGCACAGGCATCGCGGCTCGCCGATTGCACCAGGCCCCGCTTTCGGGGGTCGCCGCCGACGACCACCGGGGAGCCTTGGAGCGAGGGATCGCGCAGACACTCGATCTCGGCGTAGAAGTTCGGCACCTCGGCGAACAGGATCACCGGAGCGGCTCCAACACGAGTCGCTCGACCGCCGCTTCCTCCAGCAAGAAGGAACTCGTGACCACCAGCGAGGGACGCCCCTCCCGCCAGGGCGCGACGCCGTCGTCGAAATGTGGGTGGGCCGGATGCTCCGACTGGCCGGGAGCCAGAGCCGTCAACATGCGATCGGGCGAGGCGAGGTCGACCGCCATGCGATACGTCGATGCGCGACGCGTCGCAAACGTCTCCCGATCCGGGACTGCTCGGGCGACGCTCGCCGCCTGACCCCCCATCGGGAACGGGCCGAGATCGCTGTCGCCCACGGCAACGCCGGTGTGCGGACCGCCGAAGGGCTCGAATGTAATGGTGTGCAGGCGTCCCCAGGTCCAGCGCTCGCGGTTGTGACCGAGCCGGTAGGAGAGACTCATCCAGGTTCGCCGCAAGCTCTCGCGCACGGCCGCACTCACCGCCTCGGGATCCGTCCAGCCCCCTTCGCGTCCGGACCGGGCCGCGCCGACGACGATGTTCTCTACCAGCGCCGTCGCCTCGACGCCGGGCAGGGACAGGTAGCGATCCATCAGTTGCGACCCGATCGGAAGCAGGCTCTCGTCCAGCAGGTGCCCGATCAGCAACTGGAAGGCGACCGCACCGCGACTGTCGGTGCCGGCCACGCCGTCCCAGGAGCGGAGCAGGTCAGCGACCTCGCCCGCCTCAGGGCTCAGCTCTGGGGTGGTTCCAGCCAGGCGGAGCAACGCCGCAACGAGTTGGGGATCGAGGTTGGCCGAAACGTCGTCCTGCACTCTCGCCGCCGCTCGCAACTCGACCGGACCCTCCGACACCAGATCGGCAACCAGAGCGCGCAGGCGACGCGCCCGCGCAAGGCTGCGCCACAACCACTCGAGAGAAGCCCCGGAGAGCCCTTCTTCGAGGCGGGCTCCGGTGGAGAGCAGCCAGGCCCGGAGCACATCGGTTGCCTTGCTGTCACCCAGGATTTGTTGGCTTGGAAGCGCCTCGCGCGCGATCCCCTCGCGCCAGCCGAAGGCGCGCAGGCGCCCGGGCACGGGGGCGAGACCTGACGGCAGCGTGCGCCGAGGCAGCCAACCCGCAACCTGCAACCCGACGGTTCCCGCACGATCCGCGTACACGACTTCGACCGGTGGCTCGCGGTGAAACTCGAGGGCCGCCGTGACGTCATCCGCGTCCTTCGCGTGGGCCACGCGAAACAGCCCCGTGACCGAATCGCCCGCGCGCCCACCCGTCCATGCGAGCGACAGGGGCTCACGCCGGCTGTCGGCGACGAGCAACGGATTGATGAGCGGACCGTGCCGCGTCTCCCGAACCCGTAGCCGCTCGACACGTTCCTCTCCCGATCCGTTCTCGCGAACGATGATCTCCTCGAATCGCTCCTTCGCGGGAACCCAGCGGCTTCCGTCCCGATACAGAACCGTGGAGCGGGAACCCTCGACTTCCCCGGCCGAGGCCGAGACCGCGTCGGCCGGGGCGGCCTCGCCGCGCCGCAGCGTCTCTTTGAAGAGATCGACGGCGGCGACCGGGAGCGGAGCCGCCGCCCAGGAAACATCCGGGTTTCGTCCCGCCCAGAACACCGGCAACCCGGGGATCGTCACCCCGGCCACGTCGAGCGGACCGCCGCGGACGTGGGCCTCGTAGAGCAGGGAGGGAGCGGTCGGACGGACGGACAGTTCCGCGACGAGTATGGGCGCACCGCTCGCGGTCAAGCGACCCGGCAGAACCCACGCACTGGCCCGGATCGAAGCCAGATCCGTCAGGGTTCCAGCCCGCCCGGGCTTCCCCTCGGCCGCCGGCGCCTCCCCTGGATCGTCGAGCGGAACCGCGAGGGAGAGCTTCCGATCGGCGTCCGGAAAGAAGGGGCGCGAGCCCATGGCACCGAAACGCTCGATCAGGTCGCGCAGGACGACCGCCCGCTCGTACGAGGCCCCCGCCTCCCAGGCGACCAACTTGCCCACAGCCAAGGAGTCGGCGGGCGTCCAGGGAGCTTCACCGGCGATTCGGGCGAGGACGAGCGGCGGCGCCACCCGGCCGCGTCGGATCCTGGCCACGCGCGCCTCGATGCCCGCTGCGTACGACTCCAATGCACTCCGAACCCGCGAGTCGAGCCGCGCCACCTGCTCCTGGGCCAGTCGCGGGATGCCGAGAGTCCGCACGAGCCGATCCGTCGCGAGCCCCGACTCGCCGATCACCTCGGCACTGCGACCGAGGGCGAGCCGGCGCAGCCAGAACATCTGTGCGAGGCGATCCTGTGCGTGGGCGAAGCCCAGCCCGAACCACGCGTCGTCCTCCACCACCGCGAGCACGTGGGGAATTCCCCGACTGTCTCGATCGATCTCGATGCGGGCCGAGAGGCCATCCACCCGCAGCTGTCCCGCAACAATCGGGAAGGCTTCCCGGGCGGCGCGCTCGAGGGCGATCTCGCGGGTCAGGTATGCAACCGCGAGCCCCACAAAGACCACACCGGATACCGCAACCAGCAGCCCCACGCGCCCGGGTCGTCGAGGCTCCACGCGAAGCGACCCGGAGTCCGGCTGATTCACCGTGCCCGAACCTCGAGCAGGACAGAGGCGATGGCGTGGGTTCGACTGCGCCCGACCGCGAGATGGGCCCAGGCGGTCCCGCCAACCTGGGCGGCCAGCTCGTCGGCGCAGCAGTCGCCTCGCTCGGCGAGGACGCGCTCGATGCGAGCGATCTCGATGACGTCGACGCCACTCCCGATGACCATTTGTCCCCCCGGGACTCCAATTTGGGTTTCGGGATGTTAGCGGTAACCTGCGCGCCGCCTGCGAGTCCATCGGACGCGCCCATCCCCCGGCAGAGGAACAGAGGCCGGCCATGAGCCTGGTGCGAAACGTCGACAGCCTGATCTCGAAGGGCGAGGTATCTGGGCGTCGCGTCTTCCTCCGCGCCGACCTCAACGTGCCCATCACGAACGGCGTGATCACCGACGACACCCGGATCCGGGCCTCGATTGCCACCCTGCGACGCCTGCTGGATGCCGGCGCGCGGGTCGTCCTGGCGTCGCACCTCGGTCGACCGAAGGGCGAGCCGAAGCCCGAGCTCAGCCTGTCTCCGATCGCGGACGCGCTGGCGGCGTACCTGGGACAGCCGGTCGCATTCTGCGGTGAGTGCGTCGGTGCCGAAGCCGAGTCTGCAGTCGCGGCTCTCGCGGACGGCGAGGTAGTCCTCCTCGAGAACCTGCGCTTCCACCCCGGGGAGACGAACAACGAGCCGGACTTCGCCGCACAGCTGGCCGGGCTCGCAGATGTCTACGTAAACGACGCGTTCGGCACGGCCCATCGGGCCCACGCCTCCACGGTCGGGATCGCCGGACTCGTCGGAACGCGAGCCGCGGGCCTGCTGCTCGAATCCGAACTCACCCAGCTGCGGGTCGCTCTCGAACCGACGCGGCCGTTCCTGTGCCTGCTCGGCGGCTCCAAGGTGTCGGACAAGCTCGGCGTGTTGGAAGCCCTGGCTCTCCGGGCCGACGTGCTCGCCGTCGGCGGTGCGATGGCGTACACCTTCCTTGCCGCCCAAGAACATCCCGTTGGCTCGTCGCTCGTCGAGCCCGGTCGGTTCGAGGATGCGAAACGCGTGCTGGCCGCCTCCAAGCACTTACTGCTCCCCACGGATCACGTCATCGCGCAAGAGATTCGCGCCGATGCGGAGCACCGGGTGGTGGCAACCATTCCGGAGGGCTGGATGGGTGTGGACATCGGTCCCGAAACTGCCGCTCGATACGCGCAAGAGGCGTCCCGGGCCGAGACAATCTTCTGGAACGGGCCAATGGGCGTCTTCGAAACGGAGCCCTTCGCTGCGGGGACCGAGACCGTGGCACGGGGTGTAGCGGACTCGTCGGCCCGCTCCATCGTCGGAGGCGGCGATTCACTAGCCGCGATCCACAAGCTGGCACTCGGTGACCGGATCGGCCACCTCTCCACCGGGGGCGGCGCATCGCTCGCGTACCTGCAGGGACTCGAGTTGCCGGGCGTCACGGCGCTGGAAGCCTGATGCGCACTCCCATCATCGTCGCGAACTTCAAGATGCACCGGACGGCCGCAGAGACCGTTGCCTACGCCTCGGCCCTCGTCGCCGAAGTGGGCGACCTCGAGGGTGTCGAGATCGTGGTCGCGCCGGCCTTCACCGCCCTCGACCGCGCGGGACAAGCCTTCGCGAACGGACCGGTCAAGCTCTCCGCCCAGGACGTCCACGCCGAGCCCCACGGCGCATTCACCGGAGAGGTGTCGGCCACGATGCTCGCGGAACTCGGATGCGCGTATTCGATCGTGGGCCACAGCGAGCGCCGGGCGCTGTACGGCGAGACGGACAAGAGCGTGAGCGCGAAGGTCGCCGCACTGCTCGCCGGCGGTCTGCGTCCCATCGTCTGCGTCGGGGAGTCCCTCGAAGACCGAGAGGCCGGATGCAGCCAGGCAGCCGTCGAGGCCCAGCTGGGCGGAAGCCTGGCCGGCGTCGAGGCCGCCCGAGCGGAAGAGCTGGTGGTGGCCTACGAGCCCATCTGGGCCATCGGTACCGGGCGCACCGCGACCCCGGAAATCGCCCAGGAGGCCCACCAAGCGATTCGAGCCCAGCTCGGAGAGGCCTTCGGCCCGGCTGCCCAGAGCCTGCGGATCCTATACGGGGGGTCCGTCCAACCCGACAACGCCGCCGCTCTGCTGGCGCAGCCGGACATCGACGGCGCCCTCGTCGGCGGTGCCAGCCTGGATCTCGCCAGCTTTGCGAGTATCGTCCGGGCCGCCGTGAAGCAGTGAGACACGGATGAACTTCTAGGAGCAACCATGAACACCTTCCTCATCGTCCTCCATGTGATGGTCTGCCTCGTGCTGATCCTGGTGGTCCTCCTCCAGCGGGGGAAGGGCTCCGACATGGGCTCGGCCCTCGGTGGCGGTGGCAGCAACACCGTCTTCGGCAGCCGCGGTGCGGGCAACTTCCTGACGAAGCTGACCACGGGTGCAGCCATCGGCTTCATGTTGACGAGCCTGTCGCTCTCCTACCAGACGACCCAGGGGTCGAACGTGCTCGAGTTCGACGCGGCCGTCGAGGAGACGGCCGGAGAGGCCGAGTCAGACGCTGCCTCTGCGGACGCCCTCGAGGAGGTGCAGGTCGAGACCGGCGGCGATGACGCATCGGCCGACGAACTCGTCGAGTTCGATCCCGAGGCAGTCGGAGAAGCCCCCAGCGACGACTGATCTCTCTCGGAGCGCTTAGGTATAGTCCGGCGCCCGCGTGCGGCGATGGCGGAATTGGTAGACGCGCCAGCTTGAGGGGCTGGTGGGGGCAACCCCGTGGAGGTTCGAGTCCTCTTCGCCGCACCATCATCTTCGACACCCCGGCAAAGCCGGGTGCCCGACACCTGGCAATGACCGGGCCTTACGCGTCGGCCTCGAGACGCGACAGCGAGCGCTCGATCCAGCGGCGGTAGATCTCCGCCGGCTGTGCGCCGACGATGACTGCCTCGTTGCTCTCGAGTCGAACCGCTGGGACCCCGGTGGCGCCCAGCCGCAGCGCCTCGTTGTGCTCCCCGATCACCTCTTCGAGGAGTGCGGGATCCCGGTGCTCCTCGAAGCCCGCCTCGTCGAGGCCCAGCTCATCCCACAGCGCCCTCAGCGTCGGCTCCCGGCTGATGTCGCGACTCTCGACGAAGTACGCGCGCAGCAGGCGCTCGTGCATCCGGCCGAAGGCGTCGCGTGAGACTCGCGCTGCCGCCTTCGCGACCAGGTGCGCGGGAATGCTGTGGCTCGGCGGCCCCTCGTCGGTGCTCCAGAGGCGCAACTCCCCGGCGTCCGGCTCAGAGGCGATCCTCTCCCAGCCCCTCGTGTATTGACGAAACTTCTGCAAGGCCTGGGCGGCATGCGCCGCGTTCTCGGGCTCGCTGCGCGGCTTCGGCCGCAGTAGGAAACTCTTGAAGCGCAGCTCCACCCGCCCTTCGTACTCCGCTTCCAACCGGCGCAGACGAACGTCCGCGTTCACACACCAGGGTCAGAGATAGTCCGAATAGACGATGAATCGGAGGTCGGGCATCTGTTGCTCCTGTCTTCCGCCTAGGCCTTCTTCCGCCTAGGCCTTGGCGAGCCGCTGGTAGGCACCGCCAAGGTACACGAGCGGGTCACCGTCGCGGCGAACGACTTGTTCGACCTGGCCGACAAAAACCCAGTGATCCCCCACCTCGTGGGCGGCGACGACCTGGCAATCGAGGCTCGTGATCGCGCAGGTGATCAGCGGCGCTCCCGTGGCACCCGACTCCAGTTCGAGACCGTCGAAGCGTGTCGCCTCGTCCTTCTTCGACGCGAACTTGTTCGCGAGATCTTCCTGTCCGGCGGCGAGAAGATTGATCGAGAAGCACTGGCTCTCCTGAATCACGCCCAGGGTGTTGGAGGTCTTGTCGGTGCACAGCAGCACGAGGGGAGGCGCGACGGAGGCACCGGCCCAATCGGTGACGGTCATTCCGTGAATCACGTCGCCCGCCCGTGAGGTCGCGATCGCCACAGCGCCCGCACGCGTCGCCATCGCCGCCTTGAACTCTTCGGAACCAATCGGCGCCAACCGCCTCTCCTATCCGTTCAGTCTACCGCCACGCGCCTCCCGCAGCCCGCTATGATTGGACGACCCCCCAACGCGGAGTCGAAAAGATGAGCCACTCCTCACGCCTCACAGACACCGCCCAAGCACTGGTTGCCCCGAAACAGGGGATCCTCGCTACGGACGAGAGCACTCCGACCATCGGGAAGCGTTTCGCGACGATCAACGTCGACTCCAGCGCCGACTCGCGGATCGCCTACCGCGACTGCCTCTTCTCGACCTCGGGCCTGTCGGAGTTCATCAGCGGCGTGATCCTCTTCGACGAGACGCTCCGCCAGAACTCGCAGACCGGCCTGCCGATCCCCGAGGCCCTGTCGCAGGCGGGCATCCTGCCGGGTATCAAGGTGGATACGGGTGCGAAGGAACTGGCCGGTTGCCCGGGCGAGAAGGTCACCGAGGGACTCGATGGACTGCGCGACCGTCTCGTCGAATACGCAGGGATGGGTGCGCGCTTCGCCAAGTGGCGGGCAGTCATCACGATCGGCGACAGCCTGCCCAGCGACGCCTGCATCGACGCGAACGCCCACGCCCTGGCTCGCTACGCCGCGCTCTGTGTCGAAAACGGACTCGTACCGATCGTCGAGCCGGAGGTGCTGATGGATGGCGGCCATACGATCGAGACCTGCTACGAGGCGAGTCACCGCGCGCTGACCGCCGTCTTCGCAGCACTCCAGCAACAGCGCGTACCCGTGGAGCAGATCCTGCTCAAGCCGAACATGGTGCTGTCGGGGACGGACTGCCCCGAGCAGGCCGACATCCACACCGTGGCCAGCCAGACGCTCCGCTGCCTCCGAGAGACCGTACCGGCTGCCATGCCCGGCGTCGTCTTCCTCTCCGGCGGCCAGAGCGACGAGTTGGCGACCGCGCACCTCAACGAGATGAACCGAATAGGCGACATCCCCTGGCAGCTGAGCTTCAGCTACGGGCGGGCCCTGCAAGCCCCCGCCCTCGCCGCCTGGGGCGGCGAAGAGTCGAACGTCGGTGCGGCCCAGGCCGCGCTGTACAAGCGCGCCCGCTTGAACGGACTGGCGCGCAGCGGCGACTACCGCGAGAACCTCGAGGCCAGCTAGCGGAGCGGCGGCCGCCACGGCTCGGGCGAGGCCGCGCACTCCCCGTTCGGCCGGCGCAGGTGACACGCGAGCGGAGGCGTGTGGCCCGACATCCGGAGCGTCACACCGCCGTGAGTGTTGGGCTCGCAAGTGAGGAACGGATACTTGGCCTGCGTGAGCTTCGGACACGCGTTGTCCTCTGCTGCAACAGCGGACGCCAACAGGCTGGCTCCGGCGATCGCGAGACCGGCGGATGCAGTCAGTACAGCGAGGGTTCGGAGCTTGCTTCGAGTCGAGAGGGCCATGCCAGCGTCTCCTGCTTCCCTAGTTCAGAAGATCGTTTATAGGACGCGCGGCGGAAAAATGTCAACCGCTTGATTTCCCGCCCAGTTTCACGGCGTTAGCATTCGACTTCCTGCTCGAAGTCCGCGGCGGGAAATACTCGATGCAACAGGCCGAGGTCGAGGGCCTGGCTGGGCGACAGCAGCCGCGCGTGGCTGAACGGTGAGACCTGGACCTGGAAGGGCGAGTGAGCCGCAGACAAGCCCACGAGCCATCGCGACGAACCGCTTCGCTGGATTCTCGAGGGTCCGAAGCGCGAGGCAATCATCGAGCGGCAGTCGCGATACACTCGCGAGGGCATGACCCCGGGTGGCGACGACGACGGACGCGCGAACCTCGAGGATTCCTTCTTCGCGGAGCCGCGGGCCGGCCTGCGCGAGCGGCTTCGTAAGGCAGAGCGAGACCGAACCCGCCAGATGGAGACCCTCGCCGAGGTGTCCGGGATCGAGGATGTCGAGGTGCTCGAGAAGCTCGTGCTGCTCGGGATCCGCAGCGAAACCCTGGCCGCCCTCACCCTGTATCCCCTCGTAGCGGTTGCCTGGGCCGATGGCGACGTCGACCGTCACGAGCAGGAGGCGGTCCTGCGGGGTGCCGAAGAGTGCGGTGTAGCGCCGGGAAGCGTCGCCTTCGACCTGATCGCCGGCTGGCTGGACGAGCAGCCGGATGCGCTGCTGCTGGGCGCCTGGCGGGCACTCGTCGGCGAGCTGGTCCGCCGCGTGACGCCCGAGTGGCGGGTGGTGTTCGCCCGAGAGTTTCTGGCCCGTGCCCACGCGGTGGCCGACGCGAGTGGCGGCTTCCTGGCCCTCGACAAGACCTCCGGCGTCGAGCAACAGCTGCTGGACGAGCTGCGCGGAGCCTTCGAGTAACGCGGGCTTTAGCGGCCCCGGAAGCGCGGAGTGCGTTTCTCGAGGAAGGCCGCGACCCCTTCCCGGTAGTCCTCGCTCTCGAAGCAAGCCTCCACCCGGGCGTTCGCGCCGTCGAGATCTCGCGCCGCGGGATCCCGCAGGGCCTGGGCGATTGCGAACTTCGACGCCCGCACGGTGAGGGGTGCGTTGGCGGCGATCTGGCCGACCAACGCTCGCACGGCCGCCTCGAGCTCCGCCTTGGCGACCACCCGGTTCACGAGCCCGAACCCTAGGGCTTCCTCGGCCGAGTAACGACGCGCACTGAACAGGATCTCCGAAGCGTGGGCCGGTCCCACGAGATCCACCAGCGCTTTGACACCGAAGAACGGGTAGCCAACACCGAGCCGGGCCGCGGGAATCGCGAACTGAGCGTCGTCTGCAGCAATCCGGATGTCCGCACCGAGTGACACCGCGACCCCTCCGCCGATGCAGTACCCCTGGATCATCGCGACGAGGGGCTTCTCGAGGGGTACGAGTTCGTCGTCGCGCGACCGGCTCATCCCGGCTCCGGGCAGGGCCTCGTCGAACTCAGAGATGTCCGCTCCGGAGATGAAGGCCTTGTCGCCCGCGCCCCGCATCACCACGACCCGAACATCCTCGTCGCGCTGGAAGGCGTCGAAAGCCCGGGGCAAGGCGCGCTGCATGTCGTTCGAGAGAGCGTTGTGGCGCTCGGGATGGTCAAACGTGATCCAGCCGATCGCCCCCTCTACCTCGGCAACGAGTTTTTCGGTTCCGAGTTCGAGATGCGTCACGGGCGCGCCTCCCATGTCGGATCGTGGGTGCCGAGCGGAACCGCCGGGCGCTCCCAGCGCGGCGCGGTCTCCGACAATACCGCCACTGGGCGCAGGTGATGGAGCTTGCCCTGAGGCGTCTCGCTCACGATCAGCAGCGGATCCAGGATCTCTTTCGAAAGTCCGGCCCCGGGCGCATCGGTCCGGCCGAGCCCCTGGAGCCACATGCCCGTGCGCGAGAGCGAAACGCGCACCGCGTAGCTGCCCCCCACCGCGGCGCGCCGCGCGAGGGCCGCCAGCGTCCCGAGAGCCGCGAGATAGCCGGTCGTGTAGTCGGTGGCAGCCGCCGGAAGCAGCCGCGGCATGTCGTCACCATTCTCGTCGGCAATGCCCGTGACGGTCTGCGCCAGTTGCTCCCAGCCCGCACGATCCGCCCAGGGCCCCTCGTGGCCGTAGCAGTTGATCGACGTGTAGACGAGACCGGGGCGCAGTTCGTGAAGTGTCTGCATGTCGAAGCCGAGTCGGTCGAGCGCGCCGCCGCGATAACCCTGGCTGAAGACGTCCGCGTCTGCGACCAACTCGCGGAGCCGATCGGCGTCGGCCGGATCGCGCAGGTGCAGATAGGCAGAGCGCTTCCCGTGCCCCGTGTCGGTCACGAAGAACGGAACGCTCGGGAGCTTCGGGGAGTTGATCTTGAGCACTTCGGCACCGTGTTCCGCAAGGGTTCGCGCACAGGTGGGTCCGGCGAGGACACGCGTCAGGTCGAGGACACGGACGCCCGACAGCGGCCTGGCGCCGGCCGGATCGAAGGGCTCCGGCGGGCTCTCCCCCACCCGGATCACCTCCACCAGCGGAACGTTCGCGAGCGCCCGTCCCTGGGGATGCCGCGACCACTCGGACTCGCTGCGAACCATTGCGCCGCACAGGCGCTGCTCGGCGATGGCGTCCTCGAGGTCTTGCGCAGTCCACTCGGCGATGGCCTCACCCACCTCGCGCGTGGGCACCGGATCGTCGCTCGAGACGCCGAGCAAATCGAGGATCCCCTGGTGCAGGTGCGGAAAGCCACCGTGCACGAGGACCCAGCGACCGTCCCGGGTCGGGTAGAAGTCCGTAATCCCCCGCCGCTCCGCAAGGCCCGGGGAGTCCGCGCCTTCAATCCGCTGGAACGCAAAGCTGAGAAGCGACGCCGCCGCCGCCGACACCTCGACACTCACTTTCTGCTGCCGACCCGTGCGCACTCGCCAGCACTCGGCGGCGAGCCCGCCGCATCCCGCGAGTGCGACCGCGGCGCCCTCTCCCACGCGGAAGCGCGTCGCGAGGACGGGGTCCTCGCCGTGAATCTCCACCCCGCCGCCAGCGGTCTCACCTCGCTCGACACTCTCGAGGATCCCGTTCAGCGTTCTGACGAGGTCTGCACGCATCTCGACCCAGGATAGCGGCGGTTCGGAGCTACACTCTCGAACCGGTGAAGTCCCGACGGTGCCTGACCGAAGAAGGCTCCGAAGGAGGTTCGATCTTGAGCGACGCAGGAAGCCGGAAGCACCGCAACCCGATCATCGCATTGGGTGCCTGGCTGATGCCCGCCATGCTCGCGGTCGTCGTGATCCTGCCCCTTCGATCCGCCGTCGCGGACTGGAACGATGTGCCCAGTGGATCGATGTGGCCGACCATCCTCGAGGGAGACCGGATCTTCGTCGACAAGCTGGCGTACGGGCTGCGGCTTCCGTTCACCAAGATCTGGCTCAGCGAGGGAGACGCACCTGCACGGGGCGACATCATTACCTTCGCCTCGCCGCAGGACGGCACTCGACTCGTCAAGCGGGTTGCCGGCATTCCAGGCGATCGCATCTCCATGTCCGGGAACCGGCTCAGGCTGAACGGGGAAGCCGTCCACTACGAGCAAGTCGACGAAGCCACGACCCGTAGCCTGTCAGACGGTCGAGAGCTGACAATGGCCGTAGAGCGGGAGCATCTGCCGGGTTGGCCACACGACGTGGCCTTCACGCAAGGTGTCTTCAGTCGAGACCACTTCGACGAGATCGTGGTGCCCGAGGGTGAATATCTCTTCCTCGGCGACAACCGCGATCAGAGCTTCGACTCGCGCTTCATCGGCCTCGTCCCTCGCGAGTACATCTACGGTCGCGTGACCCACATCGCGCTGTCGGTGGACCCCGAACGCAACTACCTCCCGCGCTTCGAGCGCTGGTTCACCCCAGTTCGTTGAGCGCCGCCCACTGCCCCGTCTGCGGGGAACTCGGGCGCCATCTCTATCAGAAGGGCGGCCACCAGGTGCATCGCTGCCGAAGCTGCGGGCTGGGCTTCGTCGCCGATCTCCCGTCGACACAAGAGCTCGAGCGCTTCTATGCGAACAGCTACTACGAGCGCAGCCCGGACGAGACCGGCGGCCTCGGCTACCACACAGCCTACGGCGAGCTCGAGCCGGGCCTCAAGCGCATGTACGGAAAGCACCTGGACGAGATTGCCCGGGATCATCCCGGACGGCGATTCGAGCGCATACTCGACGTGGGCTGCGCGTACGGCTTCTTCCTCGACGTCGCGCGCGAGCGCTTCGACGCCAGCGAGTTGGTGGGCGTCGACGTATCCCCCGAGGCCGAGCAGATCCGGGAACGCGGCTACACCTTCCACCACGGCTTCGTCGAGGACGTGCCGCTTCCCGAAGCCCACTTCGATCTCGTCTTTCTCGGAGACGCGTTCGAGCACGTGCGCGATCCGGTGCGGGTTGCCGAGCGGCTGTCGACGGTGCTCGCACCCGGGGGTGTGCTGATTCTCACGACCCTCGACTTCGATGCAGCACTCGCCCGACTGCTCGGACGCCGCTGGCGTCTGATGAAGCCGCCCGAGCACCTCTTCTACTGGAATCGGCGATCTCTCGCGCAGATCTTCGGAGCACGGGGCCTCGAGAGCCGCTTCGGCAACTACTGGCTCTACCTGCCGAAGACCTACGTGATGAACCAGTTCAAGATGCAGTTCGGCTTCCGCCCCTGGCCCCTCGCGCTGTGGCCCGGACGAGAGATCCCGATCTGGAGCTTCGACGTCCTGATCGGATATTTCTCGAAGCCCGGCTGAAGCTTCAGTCGAGGGTCACGAAGATGGAGCGCCTGGCGCCTCCGTCGACGGCCCGGCTGATGTGACCCCGGCCGGTGGTGTCTTCGGCGAGCAGGATGTCGCCGGGGCCGAGGGTGCGCTTCGTGCCGTCGCCCGTCTCGATCTCCACCGACGCGTCGAGATTGATGACGTACTGCCGGCGCGGCGCGTTGTGGAAGTCGAAATCGTAGTCCCCGCCGGTTTCCCGGAACGCGACTCCGGTCGCTCCCTGCAGTTCTGAGATCTGGCCCACGCCGCCGCGGTCGATCATCGGAATCTCGACGTCCTCGAAGTGGGACTCTCCGTCGTCGCCCGTGTAGATGCGCGTGACATGAAAAGACTTCACCACAACCTCCCGATCGCCCCTCGCGTCAGGTCCCCGCTAGTCACTGCCGCTGGTTTCTCTCGTAGTAGACCTTGATCTTCCATTCTTCCGGCTCGTCCGCATCGGCCTCTCGTGCCGAGGGTACCGGGGCGTCTGTTTGCGCCTCCGCGACCGCTTGCGGCGGGCTGCTGCCCACTTCGGCGGCCACCTGCTTCTTCGCCGCGCCAGGCGGCGGAGGCTCGTTGCAGGCCTCGCCGATACAGCCGATCACCTGGCGCGTCTCCGGCTCCACTTCTCTGCAGGAGGGATCCGCGCAGCCCACGCCGGACAGCGTCGTCGCCGCACCGGGCGCGCAGGCCGAGGCCAGGAACAGGATCGCGAGCAAAATCACGAGCGAGCCGCAAGCGGCGCGGTCGGAGCTTCGGGACTGATGCATCGCAGGCTCCCTTGTGGGAATGAAGCGGCGCACCAGTGTACCCGTTCCCTTCGCGTGTCGTTCTGGCGGATCCGACCCGCAGAGGGCTCGAGGATGCCTGTGAAGATCGAGGCCCCCAGCCCGCGGTTGATTCCAACACGGCCGCCGGTGGATTGCGCCGGACTGATCCGCACCCGTTGATATGGGTTAAGATTCGCGAGATATTTCCAACGAGCACCTCTTCTTGCACCGCGTCCGTCTCGCAAGTTCACGGCGGAGCGCGGATGCTACCGGGCGGACGTAGCGATGAGCGCGGCGGCGGTTCTCTCGTGGGAGGCGGGCCCCCACCCGCCCGGCTGGGAAGCCGCCCTCGAGTTGGGCTTCGAACGTGTAGGCGGAGCCACGACGCTGGTCCGTCGCCGACACCGCGGGCCCCTTCGCGTGCAACGGCCGTTCCAGCCAGATCCCGGGGGCCCGTGCCAGGTGATCGTGCTGCACCCTCCGGGTGGGATCGTCGGCGGAGATCATCTCTCCATCGACGTCGCCGTGGGCGAGCAGGCGGAAGCCCTGATCACCACCCCGGGCGCCACGAAGTTCTACCGAAGCCTCGGGGCCACTGCGCGACAGCAAACGACACTGCGCGTGGATCCTGCAGGCCTGCTGGAGTGGCTTCCCCAGGAGACGCTGCTCTTCGACGGCGCGCGGGCGCAAATCGAAACGCGCGTGGAACTCGCTCGGGGTGCGCGCTTCCTCGGCTGGGAGATCACGGGCCTGGGACTGCCCGCATCGGGGCGCCCGTTCGAGCGTGGAGCCTGTCACAGCCATTGGCAGGTCTGGCGCGAAGCCGAGCCCCTCTGGATCGACCGAGCGCACCTCTGCGGGGGCGACGAACGGCTGGACGCGGACTGGGGCCTGGCGGGCCATACCGTCACCGCGAGCCTGGTCTTCGTCGGCGGCGGACCGTCCTGCCTGGACGTCGTGAGAGCGCAACTGGACGCGCAACCCTTCGATGGACGCACAGGTGCGACCCAGCTGGGTGAAGTCCTGGTGTGTCGCGTGCTGGCACACTCCACCCGTCACGTGCTCGATCTCTTTTCCGCAGTGCGCAATCGGTTGCGCTGCGACGTCCTGGATGCACCGGCCTCGACGCCGCGCATCTGGGCTACCTGACCCGAGGAAGGAAGTCGATGGAACTGTCTCCGCGCGAGAAGGACAAGCTACTGCTCTTCACCGCAGCCCTGCTGGCACAACAGCGGAAGGGCCGCGGAGTGAAGCTCAACTATCCGGAGGCCGTGGCGTACATCTCCGCAGCCATCCTCGAAGGCGCGCGCGATGGTCGCAGCGTCGCGGACCTCATGAGCCACGGCGCCGAGCTTCTCACCCGGGACGATGTCATGGAAGGCATTCCCGAGATGATTCCCGAGGTGCAGGTGGAGGCCACCTTCCCTGACGGCACCAAGCTCGTCACGGTTCACGATCCAATCCAGTGAACAGTCTGCATAGTAGCAATAGGGAGGCGACATGAAACCAGGTGAAACGTTTGCCATCGGCGGCGATGTCGCCATCAACGAAGGACGAAAAACTCTGTCGGTCTCCGTCGCCAACACCGGAGATCGCCCTATTCAGGTGGGATCTCACTATCATTTTTTTGAAACGAATCCGGCGCTTGAGTTTGACCGCGACTCCACGCGAGGATTTCGACTCAATATTCCGGCTGGGACGGCGATTCGATTCGAACCCGGGCAGATACGCACCGTAGTTCTGGTGGCGTATGCCGGCGAGCGTCGAGTATTCGGATTTCGCGGAGAGGTTATGGGCGTCTTGGACGAAATATCATGACCACACTATCGCGCAGCGCATACATAGCGCTCTATGGTCCCACCACCG
>JAYGDB010000118.1:0-4693 GCA_046583095.1 Myxococcota bacterium
GACTGTCTCGTAGCTCTCGTGGTAGAAGCTCGAGGTCCCCTTGGCGAAGATGTCGATGGCGGTCGCGCGTGAGGTCGGGTGCGTGAGAAAGTTGTCCACCACCCAGAAGAACGATTGCCCCTCATAGGGACCGATCTCCAGATAGGTGAGGTTGGGCCGGCCGCTCAGGTGGCCCAGGTGTTTCTGCCAGATCGGGATGTTCTTGGTAAACCAGCCGCTGCTGAATCGATACTTCGGTTGGTCATCGCCGGCGGAGGAGAGGCCGGCTAGAGCAAACATCGAGACGAGTGTCGAGAAGAGTGCCAGGCGAATTCGATTCACGGGACCACCTCGGAGCAGGGCTTCGCGCGGGGCATGCTCAGGCTGACCGTGCTGCCAGGTAGCCGTGGGTCCACAATGCGCTGCGATAGGTGCCGTGGGCGCCGACGATCGCGAGGAGTGCCGGGAGTGCGATCACGACTCCTATCACCGCGGCAGCGGGCCAACCGCTAAAGCGCAGGAAGGTAGCGCCTGCCAACAAGGCGATCGGGGCGAGGACCACGATGACGGCCAGCACGAGTGCCAGAAAGCTCACGGCCTCAGCTCCGATGAGCTTGAGTCCGGTGAGAATACGCCCACGTACGAACTGCCGCGCTGCCTGCAGGGCGCCGAGCGCCTGGCAGTTCTCGAGTATCGCAATCCGCAGGGCCAACACGTAGACGAGGTAGGCCACGGTGAATACGGGCACCCCGATCGCGACAGCGAGAACGCCCAGCAGGCTCGCCGTTTCCTTGCTCAACGAGTCCAGGAAATACAGCCAGGCAGGTGCAGTGAGTACGCCGAGAGCGACGAGCACCCCCCCGAGTACCAGAGATTTGATTCTCAACATTACGCCGAAGTGACACCGGCCGCGTCGGAAGCCTTCGCGGATGCCGATCGGCTCGCTGCTGGCCACGCCCTCGATCACTGCGCCTTCGCTGATGATGTGCATGATCAGGATGCCGAGGACCACGGCGATGATCAGGACGATCACCCAGATCGGAGGAGCGGGGCCGCCGTTTCCGCCTCCGTCCCCGTTTGCTCCCTGCAGGAAGAAACCGAAGATCCACAATGACTTGCGCTGCCACAGGCTTGCAAGGCTTCGCTTCATGACCTGGACGATGTCGATCACTCGAACTCCTTGGATTCGGGCAGTACTCCGAGGCGGTCAGTCGTCGATGGCTGCAGTGACGACGGTCTGGAAGTCCTGGCGCAGGTTCAGATGGTCGTACGGCCGGACCTGCGTCATCACCAGGCCGAAGAGATCCTCGGCCGGGTCGTTCCACCAATGCGTATTGAACGCGCCTCCCCAGGTGTATGAGCCCTCGGTCGGCATCATGTGGGTGCGCCCGCGGTCGAGAGTGACGCCCAGACCCAGACCGAAACCCTGGCCGGGCCCGCCGAGGGTCATGAAGCGATCTCCGATGTGGCTCTTCGTCATGAGCTCGACGGTCTTGCGGCTGAGGATCCGGGGGCCACCGGACCTGCGTCCACCCTGGAGGAGCATGTCGGCGAACCTGAAGTAGTCGGCTGCGGTCGAGACGAGGCCCCCCGAGCCCATGTAGTAGATGCCCGGCTTGCTGAGCCAGTAGCTCTCGAGCGTGTCGAGATCCGCGGCCTCGATCCGGTGCCCATCGCCCGGCTTGTAGGCCACGCAGAAGCGATCGAGCTTCTCCTCGGGCAGGAAGAAGTGGGTATCGACCATCCCGAGCGGCCGGAAGATGTGCTCTTCGAAGAAGTCGGCCAGCGTCTGGCCCGAAATCACCTCGACCAGCCTGCCCACGATGCACGTGGATCGCGAATAGCTCCACACCCGCCCGGGCTCGTTGTCGAGCGGCACGGTCGCGAGCCTGTCGACGAAATCGCCGATTACCTCGCCGCGGCCTCGCAACCGACTGGCCTCGGCGAGTGCCTTCCCATTGGGCCCGAAGCCGCCTGCGATGCCGGCAGTATGCGTGAGGACGTGCCGCACATTGATGTCGCGCTTTGCGGCTACGAGTTCGACATCGCCATTCTCGTTGCGGACCGCCACCTCCATCTTCTCGAAGGCCGGGAGCCACTTCGAGATCGGATCATGCAGCTGGAAACGGGCCTGCTCGTAGAGCTGCATGAGCGCGACGGATGTGATCGGCTTCGTCATCGACGCGATTCGGAAGATCGAGTCAGCCCCCAGCGGGACCTGCTTCTCGACGTTGGCGTAACCGCGTACTTCGCAGTGGGCGACACGGTTGCGCCGGGCGACGAGGGTGAGCGCGCCCGGGATGAGCTGTGAATCGATGTATCGGTCGATCAGGGGACCGATCCGTCCCAGTCGTTCGGCCGACAGGCCCACCTTCTCGGGAGAACTGACGGGCAGGTCGGCGGGCATCGAGCCCAGAACGTCGATCGGCATCGGGACCTCCTCGGTTCGCCTCGGCATCCTACCACGAGGGTTCCGAGGAGCGAGGGTCGAGCACTTCCTGCTCCATGGCCACGGTGCCGACGGATGCGTCCTGGGCGCACTCCAGCCTGCCGCCTTGAACTTGCTGTTCTCCCCGCTCGGGGGCGGCTATCCTCTTCCTGCGCGGCCGGCCCAACGAAGGCGCGCAACAGCCAGAGGGGGAGCCTCGATGAGTCGCTACACCCTGATCTCGAGTGATTGCCACGCGGCACCGCCGATGCCTGACTACCGGTCGTTCGTCGCTGCCGAACACCGCGAGGCGTTCGACGAGTGGCTCGCCGAGAGCCAGCGCGAGGCCGCCGAGGCGCGGCGCAAGCGCATCGGAGGCAACCTCTTCGACGAGGAGTACATCGAGGGGGCCGAGAAGAACGAGGCTTTCGCAGCGAGCCACATGGATGGGCTCTGGAGTCACGAAACCCGCGTGCGTGATCTCGAGGCGGATGGCGTCGTGGCAGAGGTGATCTTCCCCAACGGCATTCCCTTTACGCCGTTGCGAGGCGGGCAGGTGAGTGGAGAACTGCGCCTCGAGGGAACAAGGGCGTACAACCGTTGGCTCACCGACTTCTGTCAGCAGGCACCCGGTCGGCGCGCGGGCATTGCGGTCCTCGACCTGCACGACATCGACGCAGCCGTTGCCGAGATCAGGAGCGCGCGCGAGGCTGGGCTCTTCGGGGGCATCTTGCTGCCCCCTGCCGGCGAACCCGTTTCGCGAGCTCCGCACTACAACCACCCGCGCTACGAGCCCATCTGGACGGTCTGCGAAGAGTTGGGGATGCCTGTGAATCTCCACGGTGGAGCGAGTCCGGATTACGGGGAATTCCCCGGCTCACTGGGTGCTTATCTCACCGAGGTCACGTTCTGGGCGCACCGCCCGTTCTGGTTCATGCTCTGGGCGGGTGTGCTGGAGCGGCACCCGGGGCTCCGGCTGATGGTCAGTGAGCAGACCGTCGATTGGATTCCGAGCACGCTCGAGTTCATGGACTATCTCTACAAAGGGCCGCTCTTCGCGCAAATCCGTGGCGACCTTTCCCTGAAGCCCAGCGAGTACTTCGCGCGGCAGTGCTGGGTCGGGGCTTCGTTCATGACCCGGCTCGAATGCGAATTGCGGGAGGGCATCGGTATCGACCGAATCATGTTCGGAACCGACTACCCCCACGTCGAGGGCACCTGGCCCAACACGGCTGCGCGGTTGAGGCACACCTTCGGGGGGCTGCCCGAGGCCGAGGTGCGCGCGATGCTCGGCGAGAACGCGGCCGAGGCCTACGGATTCGATCTCGAGAAGCTGGACCCCCTCGCGGGCCAGGTCGGCCCGGAGGTGAGCAATCTGCTCGCCGGACCGACCCCCGAGGATCTGGCCAAGGACGGCACCGCGTACCTGCTTCGCTGAGACCCGATGGCTGAGCGCCGATACCCCCTCCCGCTGTCCCCGGTTCGCGGGCCGCTCAGCCCCTCTCTCGCCGAGAACGCGGTACTCGCGCTCGGGCCCGAGGCGAAGGCCTCGCGGGAGCTCCTGGACGCAGGCCGCGTCGCCCCAGACGTACTGGCTGGCATGACGCTGTTGTTGCTTGCGGGGCAGCCGAGTCGCGCGCAGCCCGCGAACTCAGCCGCGAAGTCCGAGCGGGGAGGGCAGGGAAGAGGGGTCGCGGGCAGCGTCTGGGTACGCGAGCACTTCACGGTGCACCGCCCCGTTCGCGTGGGACAGATGCTCGAGGTGACGGGGGCGATCCAGCGTGACTACTCGCGCGGGGGTAGGCGCTACACCGTCACGCTGAGCGAGACGCGCTCCGCGACTGGCGATCTCCTGGCTTCGAACTGCACGACCGGGCTCGTTGCCTACCGGCGCGACGAAGAACTTCCGGACTCGGAGGAAGGTCTCGACGAGGACGCGATTCGACGTCCAGCGATCGACATCGGCGCGGCGGCGGAGAACCCCGCGATCGAGACGCTGCGCGCGCTCCGCGTCGGCGATGATGTGCGCGGCGAGGTCACACGGGTCGGCTTGGAGCAGATGCGAGCGCGCGACGGTGGCCAGAGCCGAAACCCGATCCATACGGATCCCGAGGCAGCGAAGCAAGCGGGCCTCGTACTGCCGATCGTAGGCGGCTCCCATGTCTTCGCCTATCTGCAGGAGGCGCTGATGCGCGCGCTGGGGAAGCAGGCGCTCCTCCACGGTGCCTGCTTCGACCTGCGCTGGGTGGCGCAGGTTCGCGCGGGCACCTGCGTCGAGCCCCGCGC
>JAYGDB010000130.1:0-21288 GCA_046583095.1 Myxococcota bacterium
TTGGACGAACCGCGTGATCGGAGCCGGCGACGAGGAGTTCCAGACCACCGATGATCCGGGCGAGTCGGCGCGCACCGCGATGGTCGAACTCTTCACCTACTTCACGCAGGTCGTGGAGGAGAAGCGCAAGAAGCCCGAAGATGATCTGATCACGCTCTTCACCCAGCTCGAGTACGAGGGCAAGCGCCTCGAGTTGATGGACGTCCTCGCGTGGTGCCTGATCATCGTGGTCGCGGGTAACGAAACCACTCGCAACGGCACCAGCGGGGGCATGCTGGCATTCATCGAGAACCCCGACGAGATTCGCAGACTGCAGAACGATCCGTCACTGCTCAAGCCCGCGGTCGAAGAGTGTGTGCGCTGGTCGACGCCGATCATCCACTTCGCGAGGACCGCCACCGAGGACTACGAGCTGCGCGGCAAGACGATCCAGAAGGACCAGTCGGTTGCTCTCTTCTATGGCTCTGCGAATCGCGACGAGGAGATCTTCGAAGATCCCTTCCGCTTTCGGATCGACCGCAACCCGAACCGGCACCTGGGCTTCGGGATCGGCGAGCATTTCTGTGCGGGCTCTCACCTCGCCCGGCTCGAGATGGCGGTCGCCTACAAGCACCTGCTGCCGCGTATCGAGGAGGTCGAACTCGCGGGCCCGGTAGAGCGCCTGCGCTCGACGCTGGTGGGTGGCGTCAAGCACCTGCCGATCCGCTACAAGCTCAAGCCCCGCGCCTAGACGCAGGCGCTTGCGTGCGCGCCTAGCCGACCTCTCGGATGGGCTTGGCTGCCGCGTCGAGCAGCTCGCGGCGGCGCCTGCGGTACAGCGTGATGCCCTGATCGGCGCGGACAAAGTGGAAGGGCACGTCGTCGATGGTGCCCTCGGGCAGCCCCTCGAAGATCCGCCAGTCCTGGCGCTGCACGACCCACATCTCCGATTGGATGGCCACCCACGAGATGAACCGGCCGATCGTCCGAAGTCGCGTGTAATCCTGGTAGTAGCGGAACCACATCCAGGTGTGGTCATCGTCGATCGGCGTGGCGGCGATCACGATGTGGAGCTTTGGGGTCAGCCGGATGTAGCCGAGATTGGGGAGCAGGCAGTCGACCCGGAAGTCGAAGCCCGTCTCGGCATCTTCGCGCCGCATGGTGCCTTCGGTGTAGATTCGGTCGTCCTCGATGCGCGCCTCGAAGGGATCGACCCGGGGCTTGTTCGGAAAGAAACCCCTGTGGACGAAGGGCGAGTGGTGCAAGTCGAGGTTCGTCTCGACCATCCGGCTGTAGTGGTACGGCAGGACGTAGGAGGACTGGGATGTCGCCCGGAACTCGCTGCCCACCACGTCGTCGAAAAAGCGGACGGGAGGAAGCTCCTCGCGCTCGTCGCCGTGCCAGAGCCAGATGAGCCCGTGTTGCTCCTGCAGCCGGTAGGCCTGGAGTGCAAGGGCCCGGGGCGGCGTCGCGTCGACCCCCTCACACGGCATCAGCGTGCAGGCTCCGTCCGAGGCGAAGCGGAAGCCGTGCCACGGGCACGCCAGCTCGCCGTCGATTACGCGTCCCTGCTCGAGTGCCCCGCCCCGGTGGGGACAGCTCGACGGCATCGCGACGGCTCGGCCCGCGCCGTCGCGCCAGAGCACGAGCTTTCGGTCGAGGCGTTTCACACCGACAGGCTTCTTGCCGAGCTTCGAGGCCTCGAGGATCGGGTACCAGCGGTTGGGGATCATCGGGGTTCCTCGGAGAGCGACCGGCCAGCCAAGATTCTGACCGCTCGCTCAATCCTCGCAAGGTCGCGCTTTTTTCACCGTTTTCGATCCTCGGCGCTAGGCTGCGGCGGATGCAAGCGCCGTCTCCCAGGACGCTCGTCGCACTCGGGATCGTCACCGCCAGCACCCTGATGCTCCAGGTGGTGGTGACGCGCCTGTTCTCCGCGGTGCTCGCCTACCACTTCAGCTTCCTGGCGATCTCGCTCGCGATGCTCGGCGTCGGAGCGGGCTCGCTCCTCATCTACGTGCGGCCTGCGTGGTTCGAGGGCGTTCGCGTCGAGGTCCTGCTGTCGCGCTGGAGCGCGATCTTCGCGGGGCTTCTCGTACTCGTGCCGTTGGTTCTCGTTCGGCTCGATCTCGGTTCCGAGAAGAGCATCGACCCGAGCTTCATCGCGAACCTCGCGCTGGCTTGCGTGGTGACCGCGCTTCCGTCTCTCGCGTCCGGTGTCGTAGTGGCACTGATGATCGATCGCTACACGGAATGGATCGGTCGTGTCTACGCCTACGACCTGGTGGGCGCGGGGTTGGGCGCCCTCGTAGTCGTGCCCGTGCTCGGGCTCGGCCCGGCGCCGGTGCTGCTCGTCGCACTGGGGATGCTCGTCGCGATTGCGGCGGTGTTGTTCGTTCCAACGGGTGAGAGGAGGGGCCCGGCCCTCGGCGTGGCGGGACTGGCGGCAGTGGTTCTCGCGGTGTCGGTAGCGACGCCAGTGGTTCAGCTAGGGGGAAATCCTCCGAACGTCCGTCTATATGCGGACCGCTGGACGCCGCTGGCTCGGGTGTTGGGGATGCACGCCGAGGGCAACGAACGCTTCGCGGCGGTCGTTTACGACCGCGTGTACGCGCCCGTCCCGATCGTCGACGAATCGAAGCTGCCCGGCTGGCGGGAGTTGGTGACAGGACCCCAGAGCATCGGGTACGAGATCACCGGCCCCGGCAAGGCTCTGGTCGTCGGGGGCGGCGGTGGACGAGACATCTATACGGCCCTGTCTCTGGGGCAACGTCCCGTCCACGTCATCGAACTCAACGAGGGCATCGTCAGCGTGGTCGACGAGTCGCTGGGCGAGTTGTCCCACGCTCCCTACTCGCGGGACGGTGTGACGACGACGGTGGGTGACGGCCGCTCGGTGCTTGCACGCAGCCAGGAGCGCTACGACCAGATCCACCTCGGGTTTACCGACACCTTGAGCGCCAACGCGGCCCAGGGATACGCGCTCACCGAGAACAACCTCTACACCGTCGAGGCCTTCGACCTCTATTTCGATCGCCTGGCGCCCGGTGGCATCCTGAACGTGTCGCGGCTGCTGAAGCTGGTGGGCGACGAGGCCATCCGCGTCACGGTCCTCACCCTCGCGGCCCTCGAGCGGCGCGGCATCGAGAACCCCGGCGAACACATCGTCGTCGTGCTCGGACGAGACATTCTCGGCCCGCCGTTCGCAACGGTGTTGGCGCGACTCGAGCCCTTCACGCGAGCCGAGATCGAGAAGATCCAAGCGCTCGCCGAATCCCGGGGAGCCGGAATCGCCTGGGTGCCGGGCGGACCCTACGCGGGCGTCTGGAAGGATCTCGCCGAGGCGACGAGCCTCGAGGCCTTCGTGGCAGGCTATCCCCTCGAGATCTCCCCTCCCACCGACGACAAGCCCTTCTTCTTCAACATGCACCGGTGGGGTCAACTGCTCTCGGGCGGCAGCGGTTATCACTACGCGCGCTCGCCGTTCCTGCTGTTGATGGTGACCCTCGCGATCCTGGCGGTCCTCTCGTTCGCCGCGTTCGTCGTGCCGCTCGGAATCACGACCCACACCCGTCGCCCGGCCCTGGGATCGCTCAGCTACTTCGCCGCAATCGGGTTGGGGTTCATGCTGCTCGAGGTGGTCCTGGTGCAGCGCTTCGTGCTCTTCCTGGGGTTTCCGACCTACGCGCTATCCGTGGTGTTGGCTGCGCTGCTCGTCTCGTCGGGAGTGGGCTCGTGGATCTCCTCTCGCTTCCGGGACACGAAGCGTGGCTTGACGCGCGCCCTCACGCTGACGGTGGTGCTGATCGCCTTCTCCGCGCTGGGGCTACAGCCGCTGCTTCGCGGGTTGATCGAGCTTCCGTTCGCAGTGCGGCTCGTCGTGGCGTTCGTCGTCCTGATGCCCGTGGGCCTGGTTCTCGGCATGGCCATGCCCGTTGGGCTGCGCCGCTTCCAGGCTCTGCATCCCACCGGGATCGCCTACGCGTGGGGGGTGAACGGCGTCGCCTCGGTGCTGGCCTCGGTACTGGGAGTCGCAATCGCGGTGAACTTCGGATTCCCGGCGGCGTCCTTCGTCGCGCTTGCGTGTTACGGCTTCGCGCTCCTGCACGTCGTGCGCGGCGAGTGGGCCTAGCTCCACCCGGCCACGCACTTCATCGCGTCGTCTGGCGGGCTCGCGGGATCAGTTCGTGCCGGACGATCTTCCAGCCGTGCTCGGCTTCAGAGCTGCGGACGAGATCCGTCTGGTAGGTGGCCCATAGGATGAAGAGTTCGCCCTTTGGCTCATTCATCAGGTGGGTGGCTTGCAGGTCGGTGCGCGCTGTTGCGCGGTCCCCGTCAATCCGGACGAGCTGGGGGCCGAGCATGTGCTGGGTGGAGCGGAATCGGTCGAGCTGCACCTGCACGAATTCGAGCCAGGCGTCGACCCCGCAAATGGGCTCGCTCGCGAACCCGACCGCCTCGACATCCTCCTCGAAGAGCGCCTGGTAGCGCTCCATGTCCCGCTCGTCGATGGCCGCCGCGTAGCTGCTGAGGACGTCGGCGATGGCCTGCCTGTCGAGCAGTGTCTTCATGTGCGCGAGGATCTCAGTCGGCGATCCAGCTCCCGTGGAACCCGTACGGGACTCGTTGCGGCAGCTTGATGCGCGCGACGGGCTCTCCATCGAAGTTCGTGGCGTCCACGATCACGAACTCGCTCTTGCCCGTCGTGTCGCTGTGCACGTACGACATCACCCAGCCCTCGTTGCTGTCGGGATCACTGCCCGCGGCGGGCACGAAGTAGGGCTCGCCGGGGTTGGCGCCTTCGCCGTAGCTGTGGAGCTTGCTCTCGCCAGTCTTCATGTCGAACTGAAGGTGGCCCGCAAATCCGGGCGTGGCGCCTTCCTCTTGGGCGAGCTGGAACTGGAGTGTGTAGCCGTAGCGGTTCTCGAGGCCGACCCGGGCGTCTGCGACGCAGGGGAAGTCCATGCCACGGTCGTCGAGAGTCTCTTCTTTGGTGGTCCCGTTCGTGAGGTCGAAGGTGAACCGATGCAGGGTCTGCTCCCCGTCGCCCGCCATCTCGCCGGGCTCGCGCCAGATCTCACTGATCCGGCAAACGTCGAAGACGACCTTCTCTTCTCCGTTCGGGCCAACTTCGTCCCAGGCGTTCAGGGTGTGGAAGACGTAGCAGGGGTTCACCTCGAACCACTTGACATCGCCGTCGCCGCCGTCGCGCGGCATGATGCCCATGCGGGCCGGGTAGTCGTCGCTCCAGCGGAAGGGCATAGTGCCCTGGATCGCGAGCTGCAGGTCGAAGATCACCGGCAGGTCCATGAAGATCGCGTGCTTCCGGGTGATCTGGAAGTCGTGGATCATCGTGGGCCCTCCCACGCTGATCTCGGTGCTCTGCACGAGCTTCCCATCGGGTGTCGCCCGGTGGTAGACGAGGTAGGGGGGCAGCTGTTGGTAGGCGAAGAAGATGAGTTCGCCCGTCTCGCCGCAGACCTTCGGATGTGCGGTCATCGCGGTCGTGAGCTGGCCGTCGTAGGTGACCGGCCCGATCGTGTCGAGATTTCCGTCGAGCTCGAACGGAAACGAGCCCTCTTCGAGTGCCAGGATCTTTCCGGCGTGTTGGATGATGGAGGTGTTTGCGGCAGACAGCATGTGATCGATCGTGCCGTCGTTGCTGATCCGTGAGAGCTCGGGATTTTCGAGGAACGGGGTCCGGACGTAGCGGTTCTTGTACCAGCTGGCCTGGCCGGCATCGAGCCGCACACCGTGGACCATGCCGTTGCCGAGAAACCAGTGATCCGAGTGGCCGGTGACCGGGTTGGCGCCGTTGCGCGCATAGAGTCCCGTGAGTTCGGGCGGAATCGAGCCCTCGACCTCGAGGTTCGTCTCGGTCAGCTCGTCCTTGACGGGGGCGAAGTTGCCCTGGAGGTGGAAGGGCTTCTCGGTACTGGTGACATCGGACATCGGAACTCCCTGTTCATGAGGGGCCGAAGTATAGGTCAGGTGCTCGCGCTCTGGCAGCTATCATCAGGGCTCGCCCTGTAGCTGTTGCAGGATCCGACACGAGCGAGGTCCAGTTGAAGGATTTGAACGGGAAGGTCGCCGTCGTCACGGGCGGTGGCGGCGGTATCGGGCGCGGGATGGCGCTGGCCTTCGCGCACTCGGGAATGCGGGTCGCGATCGCGGACATCGACGAGGACGCGGCCGAGAAGGTCTGCGCCGAGCTTCTTGCAATCGGCTGCGAGGCGCTGGCGGTGGCGACGGACGTGATCGACCGCGGCTCCGTCGAGTCGCTCGCCGAAGACGTCTACCAGCGCTTCGGGGCGGCGCACGTGCTCTGCAACAACGCTGGGGTGACCACCTTCGGGACGCTCGAGAAGAGCTCCGATGCGGATTGGGAGTGGGTGCTCGGCGTCAATCTCAACGGCGTCGTCCACGGGCTGCAGGCCTTTCTTCCGCGCATGAAGGCGCAGCCAGGGGAGAAGCACGTCGTGAACACGGCCTCCGCGGCGGGTATGCAGCCGTATCCGTATCTCGGCCCGTATGTGGCGACGAAATACGCGGTTGTCGGGATTACCGAGACGCTGCGGATGGAGGGCGAGAGCTGGGACCTCTCGGCATCCGTTCTGTGCCCGGGCAACGTCGCGACCGACATCGTCCGAAGCGGCCGCAACCGGCACGATCACCTCGGCGGCAGGGAGGGGCCCATCCGGCAGGACGTCGTCGAGGCCATCGAGCGCGGCCTGGATCCGGAACTCGTCGGGCGCATGGTGCGTGACGCCGTGCTGCGGGACGATCTCTATGTCTTCACGCATCCCCAGCAGCGTGAGGAGGTCGCGGCCCGGTTCGAGCGGATCCTCGCCGCGTTCGACGATATCGACGAGCGAGGACAGGAATGACCGTGCCCACCGCCATGCCGGAAGCTCTCCCCGCCGAATGGAAGCGGGCCTTCGCATGGATCGAGAGCGAGCTCGGCGGCCGCATCGTGCGAGCCCACCGCCAGCCGCGCTGGCGCCCGGCCTGGTTCCTCGACCTCGAGCGCGACGGCACCACGGTTCCGCTGTATTTCCGCGGCGACCGGGCCGAGGCCGATCACGGCGCGTATGCGCTCGAGCACGAGATGCGCGTCCTGCAGGTGCTGGAAGGTCACGAGGTTCCGGTCCCGCACGTCTACGGGTTCTGTCCCGAGCCCCGGGGCATCTTGATGGAGCGCTGCCCCGGGCGTGCGAATCTCCTCAACGCAGCGGATGACGCAGAGCGTGAATCGGTTCTCGACGACTACATGGAGATCCTCGCCCGCATCCACGCAATCGATCCCGCGGCTTTCGAGAAGATCGGCCTCGAGCGTCCGACCTCTCCCCAGAGCCTGGGCCTCGGCGACTTCGACATCTGGGAGCGCGGATTCCGGAAGAACAAGTGCCGCGCCGAGCCGTTGATCGAGTTCGTGATCGGCTGGGTGCGGCGCAATGTCCCCCACGATCGGGCGAAAGTGTCCTTCCTGTGCGCGGACGCAGGGCAGTTCCTGTTCGAGAACGGGCGCGTCACGGCGATCCTCGATCTAGAACTCGCCTGCTTCGGAGACCCTGCCGCTGACCTCGGCGGAATGCGCTGCCGGGATCTCAGCGAGCCACTCGGGGACCTGACCCGGGCGGTGCACCGCTACGAAGCCATCACCGGCGAGCCCGTCGATCGCAGCGTCATCGACTTTCACACGGTCCGTTTTTCGATCGTGACGCCGCTGGCCACCGCGCATCTGGTCGCCAACCCGCCACCCGGGCTCGACTTCGTGCAGTACCTCGCCTGGTATCTCGTCTACGGTCGCGCGCCCCTCGAAGTGATCGCAAGGCAGATGGGCCTCGAGCTGGCGCCCGTCGAGGTCCCCGCCGCCGAGCCCACCCGCCACAGCCAGGGTTACGACGCGATGCAGGCCACGCTCGAAGGCCACGCGAAGGCGGCCGCAGAGGAGAGCCCGGACGACGAGTTCGCCGCCTATCGCTTCGACGCCGCTCAGCGCCTGGCCGAGTACCTCAAGCGAGCCGATCGACTCGGCCCGGCTCTCGAGGCGGACGATCTCGACGACGTGGCCGAACTGCTCGGCCACCGCCCCGACAGCTGGCAGCGGGCGGACGCAGAGCTCGAGGCCCTCGTCGTCGAGGCCGATTCGGATCTCGACGGCCCCCTCGTCCGGTACTTCCACAAGCGCATGCTGCGCCAGGAAGCCCTGATCGATCCGGTCATGCGTGAGCTGCGCGGGGCGAGCATCCAGCGGATCGGTTAGGGGGCGCGCAGGCGGAACGCCAGGCGGTGCCTTCCGGGTTTCGTCCGGTAGGCGGGCAGGGTGTCGGGTCCGCAGGAGCCGGTGCCGAGGCCTCGCTGGAAGCAGTCGAGGTTGAGGATGACCTCGGCGCGTGGCTCGAGCTCGTTGGTGTGTGTCGCCGCAGTCAGGTCTTCGGCCGTGAAGTGGCTCGCCGAGAATTCGAACGGTGCTTCTCCGGGAGCGACTTCGATTCGCAGGCCGCGCTTGCGCTCGTTGGCGAGCACCAGCCAGCGGACGTCGGTGTGGTTGCCGTGCTCCTGGGGGACGATGTAGGAGACATACTCGTCGACGACGCTTCCCCGCCAGAGTCCGAGGGCTGCACCGAGCTTGCGGTCCGCGTAGCTCTCGTGGGGCCCGCGCCCGAGCCAGGAGAGGCGATCGAAGGCGGCCCCGAGCCGAAGCGTCACGCCCAGGCGGGGCAGATCGAAGAGTTCCGGCGGCACGCGAAAATCGTTCTCGACGATCACCACGCCCGGCTCCCCGAGCCGGTAGACGTGACGATGGACGATCCCGACGTTCGTCTGCTGGGAGACCGCGATGCTCACGGCTCCATTCTTGTGGCGCGAGCCGCGCACGCTCGTCTTCTGGACCTCGAGCTTCTCGAGTCCCAGGTCGCGCCAGCGTCCCAGGGGCTTGCCGTGCCCCCCCCAGGCCTTCACGCCGTCGTTGTCGGTGGGGGCCCGCCAAACCTGTAGACGCGGTCCGTCGAGCAGTGGCGAGACGCCGTCGAAATCGAGGTGGGTGACGACGCCGGCAGTGCGATCGATCTCGATCCGGACGCCGCTGCCCTCGGCGATCAACGAGTCAGGCGCGGTCTCCAGCGACAGGGGTCGCTTCACGCGCGGCTTACGAGGGCGGGGCTTGCGCACCGGGAGCGCGAGTTGCTCCCACGCCACCTCGTGGCCCGCGTCCGCCCAGGGCAACTCGCGAGCGGTCTCGAAGCGAAGCGTCAGGATGCAGGTTTCACCGGGAGCGAGCGCGGGCACCTGCAGGGCCAGCTCCACGTCTTCGTACTCGCCCGGGCCGGCCGACAGACGCGGCAGGCTTCCCTTCTGGACGCGCACGCCGTCGACGTGCAGCTCGAAGCGCCCGCGCAGCCAGCGCAGGTCGCTGAAGTCTTGCCGGTTCTCCACGCGGATGCGGCCGGCCCGCAGGTTGCGTGCGGTCACCCGGACGGGTTGGGCGAGCTTCTTGAACTCGTGCATGGCCGGGTGCGGGGTGCGGTCGGGCCACACGAGCCCGTTGATGCAGAAGTTCTTGTCATTCGGCTCATCGCCGAAGTCGCCCCCGTAGGCCCAGTAGACCCTGCCGTTCTCGTCCTCTTCGAGCAGTCCCTGGTCGACCCAGTCCCAGATGAAGCCTCCCTGCAGACCGTGGTGGGCTTCGATCGCTTGCCAGTAGTCGTGCAGGCTGCCGTTGCTGTTGCCCATCGCGTGGGAGTACTCGCACATGATGAGCGGGCGCTCGCCGTGACCGGACTCCGCCCAGGCGACGAGCGCGTCGATCTCCGGGTACATCGGGCAGATGACGTCGGTGGTGGAGTGGTCGCGGTACCAGTCCCACTCGAGTCCGCCCTCGTAGTGGAGCGGACGTGTCGGGTCGTAGCGCCGCATCCAGGCGGCGAGCGATTCGAAGCTCACCCCGGCACCCGATTCGTTGCCGAGAGACCAGAGGATGATCGAGGGGTGGTTCTTGTCGCGTTGCAGCATGCGCGAGCCGCGAGCGAGAATCGCTGCAGACCAGCGGGGATCGTTCGAGAGACTCAGCAGGTAGGCGTGGGATTCGACGTTCGCCTCGTCGATCAGGTAGAGGCCGTACTCGTCGCACAGGTCGTACCACTCGCTGCAGTTCGGATAGTGGGCCGTCCGGACGGCGTTGAAGTTGAACTGTTTCATCAGGCGGATGTCCGCGATCATCGACTCGCGGCTGACCGTCTTGCCGCGAACGTCGTCGTGCTCGTGACGGTTCACGCCCTTGATGACGACGGGCTCCCCGTTGATGAGCAACTCGCGCTCGCGGATCTCGACGCGGCGGAATCCGACGTTCTGGCGCACCACCTCGTGGCAGCGACCCTCCCGATCGAGGAGCGAGACGACCACGCGGTAGAGGTTGGGGGCTTCGGCGGACCAGCGACGGGGCTTGCCGACCGGCTGCGAGAAGCGGACGCGGTGACCCGCGAAGAGGTAGGGGTTCTGGACGGCGGGCACCTCGGCTTCGAGGGGGGCCCGCAGGACCCGCTTGTCGCGGTCGTCGAAAAGTTCCGCCTGGACGCGCCATCCGGGCTCGGCGGGACTCTCGAAGCCGACGTCGACCTCGAGGTCGAGGCGACCGTGCTCGAGGTCGTCTTCGAGGGCGCCATTCAGCTTCACGTCGGCGACGTGCACGAGCCCCGTGGCGTACAGGTAGACGTCCCGATGGAGCCCGGCCATGAACCAATGGTCCTGGTCTTCGAGGTAGCTGGCGTCCGACCAGCGCACCACCATCGCGGCGAGCACGTTCTCGCCGTCCAGGAGGTGCGGGGTCAGGTCGAACTCCGCGGGCAACCGGGAGTCCTTGCTCATGCCGAGCGGTTCGCCGTTCAGCCACGCGTAGAGGACGCTCTCGGCGCCGCCGAAGTGCACGACCACGCGGCGATTACGCCATCCCTTGGGCAGGCTGAAGCGCCGGCGGTAGAGCCCGGTGGGATTGTCTTCCGGCACCTTCGGGGGCGGCCCCGGGAACGGCATCTGGACGTTCGTATAGTGCGGTCGGTCCCAGCCCTGGCGCGTCCAGTTGCCGGGAACCACGGTGGACGACCAGTTGGCGTCCTCGAAGTCCGGCGATGCGAAGTCGGCCGGCGCCGCCTCGGGACGCTCGACGAGGGCGAACCGCCAGCGTCCGTTCAGGCTCTCGAAGAACGGAGATTCGTCGCGGCTGCCCTGCAGGGCTGTCTCGGTGTCGGGATAGGGGACGAGTGGGCTGCGCGTCTCGAGCCTTCCCCAGCCGACCAGTTCGGGGTGCTGCCAGCCGCGTTCGGGGAAGGTCGTCACCCGGGCTTGACCGCGCAGGTCGCGATGTACGTTGCGAGATAGCCCTCGAGGGGACCCTGCTGCTCGAGTTCGCCGCGCTCGCATTCGTCGAAGCCGACGATCTGGAAGCCGGCCTCGAGCTGGCCTCCGATCTGGTCGGCGAGAGTGTGTCCGAATGTGACAGGCTCTCGCCGCTCGCGGATGTCGGCCAGCTCCTCGGGCGGCAGATCGCGCGCGTCCGCGAAGGGCACCGGGTACCTCACGCGGCGCTCGCCGGTCTTCTCGAAGAGCTCGTAGTCGAAGATGAAGCAGGCGGGGTTCATGAAGCCCGCCAGCAAGCGTCCACCGGGCCGGAGTACGCGGAACGCCTCCTGCCAGACCGGACGCACGTTGGGGACGAAGACGTTCGAGACCGGATGGAAGACGACGTCGAAGCTCTCGTTCGAGAGGGCCGAGAGATCCGCCATGTCGCCGAGCCGCGTCTCGATACCCAGATCGTGGGTGTCCGAGACGGTCCGATCGCGCTCGAGCTGCGCGGGCGAGTTGTCGAAGACCGTGACCCGTGCGCCTGCGGCGGCGAGAAGCGGCCCCTGCTGGCCGCCGCCGGAGGCCAGGCACAGCACGTCTAGGCCCGCGATCTCGTCCGGAAACCAATCTCGAGGCGTGGGCTGCAGGCCGACCAACACGGCGGACCACTCGCCTCGTCTCGCCGCCTCGATCACGCCGGCGCTGACCGGACGGGTCCACATGTTGCCCTCGGCAACCTGGCGGTCCCAGGCCTCGCGGTTATAGGCGAGGATCTCCGGATCCGTCTGCTTCACGCGCCGAACACTAGCCCGCTGGCCACTGCTGGTGTCATTCGCCGAGTTCCAGCGCCGCCTTTTCGAGAAGGGCTCGGGCGCCCTCGAAGCTCAGCGTGCGCCGGGCCTCCTCGAGATCGAGCCAGCGCAGCGCGCGATCCTCGTCGGCCGGCCCCTCGCTGGCAAAGCGCATCAGGTAGTAGAGGGCCCGCACTTCTTCGTGGGGAAGCGAGTAGCTGTCGACACCGAGTTCGGAGACGATTTCCGCGACCACGCCCGTCTCCTCGCGCACCTCGCGGACCGCCGCCTCCTCGGCGGTCTCGCCGGGATCGATGTGTCCCTTCGGGAGCACCCAGTGGTCCGGATTGCGGCTGGCTTGCGCGACCAGGAAGCGTTGCCCGTCTGCGTCGCTGCGCACGACGACACCTCCCGCGTGGCTGAATTCCGGCACCCATCCCCTCCGAAGACGCACTGCTAAGGTACCCGAGCGGCGGACTGATGAGGGAGAGAGTTGGAGCGGACCGATGACAGTTGATTACGAGCCCTTCTCGAGCGCCTCCCGCGAAGATCCGTATCCCGTCTTCGCCCAGCTTCGCGCAGACGATCCGGTTCACTTCTCGCCGGAATCCGGAGCCTATTGCATCTCGCGATACGACGATGCCGTCTTCGTGCTGAAGCACCCGGAGCTCTTCTCGTCGCGGGCGATGCAGGACGTATTGATGCAGGTCGACGTCCCCCTGTTGACTCCGCGCTACCTCTTCTTTCTGCTCCAGTTCTTGTGGCGGACGAAGGTCAATCCCATTGCGGTCAAGAGGGCCGGAAACCTCGTCAGCCTGGATCCCCCGCGTCACGACGCCCTGCGCAGCGTTGTGAACCGCGGCTTCTCGCCGCGTCGGATCGCGGCCTGGGAGAGCCGCGCCCGAGAAATTGTCGCCGAACAGTTACGGCGACTCGACGAGACGGGCCGCTTCGACGCCGTCAGCGATCTCGCGATCCCGCTTCCCGTCGCGATCATCTCCGAGATGCTCGGAATCGAGGACGAGCGCAAGGCCGACTTCAAGCGCTGGAGCGACGCGATCGTGGCGGTGGCCTCCGGGTCGGCGAAGCAGAATCCCTTCGAGAGCGGCGTGCTCGACATCTTCGCCGAGCTCTTCGGCTACATGAAGCAGACCGTTCGAGCCCGCAGCAAGAACCCGCAGGACGATCTCATCAGTGTGCTCGTCGACCCGGCCCAGGATGACTGTCTCTCCGAACTCGACGTGGTGCAGTTCGTCGTGCTGCTGCTCGTCGCCGGCAACGAGACCACCACGAACCTGATCGGCAACGCGGTGAACGCGCTTCTCGATCACCCGGAGGCGCTCGAGCGGGTGGCCGCAGACCCGGCCCTCGTGCCGGGTCTGATCGAGGAGACCCTGCGCTACGACTCGCCGATCCAGCAGGTGTTCCGGACGGCGACCGCCGATACCGAGATCGGCGGCACGCCGATCCCGAAGGATGCCGTGGTGGCGGTGGTGCTCGGGAGCGCGAATCGCGATGCATCCCGCTTCGAGCGCGCGGACGAGTTCGACATCGACCGCGACGCCAGGGGTCACCTCGCCTTCGGGCTCGGCGTGCACTTCTGCCTCGGGTCGTCGCTCGCACGGCTCGAAGCGCGGGTTGCACTGGAGGCCCTGACCCCGGAGTTGCCGCGCCTGAAGTCCGTCGGCTCGCGCGACGAGTTCATCGATTCGTTTCTGGTGCGGGGGCGACGACACCTGCAGCTGGCATCCGAGGGTGCGATGATCCCGGGGTGACCGCCCCCCCGGACTACGAATTCATCGGCTCCAAGAACTCCTGGTACTCAGCCAAGGTCCGTGCCTGTCTCCAGTACAAGCGCATCCCCTACAGCGAGGTGGGTGCGAACGGGGAGACCATCGGCCGCGTGAAGCGGCTTACCGGGAACCACTTCTATCCGGTCGTGGTGTGCCCGGACGGAACCGTCCTACAGGACAGCTGTGACATCGTCGAAGCCCTCGAGGCACGGCATCCCGAGCGGCCGGTCGTTCCGGACGATCCCGTCCAGCACCTGATCGCCACTTTCTTCGAGACCGTCGCGGACGAGTTCCTGATCCAGTCGGGTATCTACTACCGCTGGATTCCCGAGGACACTCGAGAGTGGGCGGTGAAGATGTTCGTGCAGATCTGCGGCGAACGGATGACCGACCCGGGAGCGCAAAGGGCGGCACGCGAGAACGGAGAGCGGATCGCGGCCAGCATCGGCAAGCGCGTGCAGAGCATGGCCGACGCTCGTAAAGACGTGAGCCGGCGCGTCAGCGAGGAGCTTTGCACGCGGCTCGACGATCACCTGAAGGAGACTCCCTTCCTGCTGGGCAACCGCCCCTGCCTCGCCGACGTCGTGCTGATGAACGGCTTCTACGGTCACTTCTACCGAGACCCGGGTGAACTCAGCGATCACATCCGCTGGCGCTGCATCAGTCTGGCGCTGTGGCTCGACCACATGCTCGCCGCGGCGGGCGAGTCGGACCGCGGCGACCTCTTTCTCGCCGACAGCCTCGGCCCGGTGCTCGAGTGGTGCGGCGCCGCCTACGCGGAGATCGCAGGCGCGATCCTCGACGTGGCCGACGAAGTGCTTCCGGCCCGGTCTGCCGGAGAGGAGCCGCCCGCAATCCTCGGCCGGATCGACGCCGATTTGCACGATACTCCGACCGCCGGAGTGGCCAGCGCCTATACGGCCTGGAAGCTGCAGCGCCTGATCGATCGCTATCGGGCCGTCCCGGAGCCGAGGCGCTCCGAGGCGGACACCTGGATGGAGCGCGCCCGCTTCCTCGAGATCTGCCAGCGCGAGCCGAAGTGGCGGATGCGCAAGCGCGAGTTCCTCAGCCTCGAAGTTGCCTGAGGTACTGGAACCCGGTCGCTACCACGGCCCGCGTCGCTAACCGCCAGTGCCAGCGATCGCGGGCCAGATCATCCCGAGGGTGGCCAGTGCCTGTACGGCGAGCACGAGCGCGAAGAGCGCGAGGAAGGGAGCGCGCAGCCAGGCCCCTTGCGCGTGCGAGTGGCTGCTCGGCTTGAGGTTCGAGTAGGCGTGGAAGCCGGCCAGCAGGAAGAACACGTAGGAGGGATAGAGGAAGCGGGAGTAGATCGGGTCGTTGTTTCCAATCGTCCACAGCAGCACGACCCAGCCCACGTGTCCAACCGAGAAGCAGACCAGCAGCAGGCTGTCCGCTCGCCGGGCTGGGGGGCTCGCAGTTCCTGCCCGCGCAGCGCGAAACCCCGCGATGCCGCACGCGACGACGACGGCACTCGCGAGCCCGAGGAGGCCGGCGTCGAGCATCGACGGCTGCCACGAACCCCGTAGCGCCGCGTGCGAGGCTGGCCCGCTGGTGCCGAACCAGTCCATCGCGAGGCTGCGCGCGGCCAACTCGAGGTTCGCGGTAAACGTCGTCAGGGTCTCGTAGCTGCGTGGCGCGAAGCGGTCCATGCCGGTGAGATGACCGGTGATACTGCGCGCGTGAGCCATCCACAGGCCCACCGGCGCGGCCGCGATCGCAAGGACTGAGCCCGCCCGCACGAGTCGGCGGCTTCCGGGTGGGCCTGCGGCCACCCAGGCGGCCAGCGGCAGCAGCCAGAAGATCGCGAAGTAGCGCGTCAGACAGGCGGCCGCCGCCAAGGCCGTCAGGCTGGCGATGTTTCGAGCGTACCCGGCTCTTGCGGGGTCATCGCGATGACAGCGTTCGGCCAGCAGCAGCACCCCGAGCGCGAGCGGAACGAGGAGGGCCTCCGACACGAGTTGGTGAAGGTTCCAGTAGTTGAAGGCGCAGACCGCATACAGCACGACCGGGAAGACCGGGGCAATGGCCGGCGCCGCCCAGCGAGCAGCGGGGACGAGCGCGGCGAGCGTCGCGAGGAAGAGCAGCAGGTTCGTCGTATCGGGGGGCATCCCGACGCGTGCGCCGGCCCACAGCAAGCTCGGGTAGAGCGGCGGCCAGCGGTGGCCGAGTCGAGCGAGCGCTTCGTCGTAGCTCGGCTCGAGCGCGAACGCGAGGTTCACTCGAGACTGCGGCGAGAGATCACCGCCCTGCGAGGCCATCGCGGCGACGACGAGCAGCGTGAGGCCGACGGAGATCGCGACCCGGCTCACAGGTAGCCCAGCGCTCGCAGGCGCTCGCGTTCCTCGTCGCTGAGCTCGACGTCGGGAGTCGTGGTGCGTGGCGCCTCGCCCGGCCACTGGTCGATCCGCTGCCGTAGCTGCGCGGTGCGCTCCGGCTCGCGCCTGCTCAGGTCGACTCGCTCGTGCGGATCGGTTGCGAGGTCGAAGAGCCACGCGCGCCCCGATTCTCGGTCCAGGACGAGTTTATGGTCACCCTCGACCACGGCGCGCAGGTTCTCGAGGCGTGCCGTTTCGAGGAAGATGGCGCGGCGCGTGGCGGCCGGATCCTCGGTTGGGCCGCTGGGCAGCGGGCGCCCCACGAGATCCGGCGGCGGCTCGATTCCCAGCTGCGTCGTCAACGTCGGATACACGTCGATCAGCGCCACCGGGGCTTCGACCACCGACGGTTCGACACCGGGCACCCGCACGATCAGCGGCACCCGGACCAGCTCCTCGTAGAGCGTCTTCGTGTGGCCGAGCTGGCCGTGATCGAGGAATTCCTCGCCGTGGTCCGCCGTGACGACGACGATCGTCGAGTCGTAGAGTCCGAGCGAGCGCAGTCGGTCGAGGACGCGGCCAATCGCGCGGTCGGTGACGGCGATCTCCGCATCGTAGAGCCGGATGAGTTCGCGCAGGTCCTCGTCGCGGAGCACGGACGGATCCTTGCGGAATTTCTCGGGTAGGATGCCGCCGTGGACAGGACCTTCGTAGTTCGGGTCTCGCCCGAACGGGAACTCCTCGTGGGCAACGTATGCGAAGTGTGGATCGAAGTAGTGGAGGAAGAGGAAGAACGGCGTCGCCTGCGGCCCAGCGTGGTCGTCGAGCCAATCGACGGCGCCGTCCGAGATGGCCGCCGAGGTCACCGCGAAGTGCCCGCGGACGTTGCTCTCGTCGAACGAATCGAAGCCCCGGGCAAAGCCCCACTTCGACGATACGAACGAGTGACTCACGAAGGCACTCGTCTCGAAGCCGTGCTGCTGCAGCAACTCGGCCAGCGTCGTGCCCTCGGCGGGCAGCGGCGACTGCACGTTGCGGATCCCGAGCGTCGACGGAAGCTGCGAGGTGAAGAGTGCTCCGACAGCCGGCGTCGTCCACGGAGCGTGGCTGAAGGTACGCGCGTAGCGGACCGCATCGGCCGCAAGCGCGTCGAGGTTCGGTGTCGTGTCGCGCTCGTAGCCGTAGCAGCCGACGTGGTCCGCGCGTAGCGTGTCGATCACGATCAGCACCACGTTCGGGCGATCGACGGGCGGTGCGTCGAGACAACCGGCTGCGAGCCCGACGATCAAGGCTGCAAGGCCCGAGAGTTGGACGCGTCCAGCCTTCGTCAAGCGATGTGTCCTCCGCCCGCAGAGCATGGCACGCCTCGTTTGAGGGATCGAGGTTGCGACCGGGCGAAGTCAGATCTGCTTGCGGCCCGACGCCGTTTCGTTGGGCCCGGGATGCGGTTACCCTGCCGCGACGATGGCTCATTTCGTCCTGATTCACGGTGCCTGGCACGGGGGGTGGTGCTGGCACAAGTTGGTCCGAGAACTCGAGACCGCGGGTCACGTCGTCGTCGCGCCCGATCTCCCGAGCCACGGCGAAGACCCGACTCCGCCCCGGGGCATCGATGTCGGCAACTACACGGACTTCGTCTGCGACATCGTCGATTCACTGCCCGACGAGGTCGTACTGGTGGGGCACAGCCTGGGGGGCCTCACGATCACGCAGGTCGCGGAGCGGCGCCCGGATCGGCTGCGTTCGCTCGTCTACCTCACCGCCTTGATCCCCGCGCCGGGCTCGACCCCCGCCGGCCCTCGGGAGCTCACCACCCAGGTCTTGCTCGACGCGATACGACTCGCGGACGACGGCAGCGTTTCTCTCGTCGATCCCGATTCGATCCGGGAGATCTTCTACGCGGACTGCAGCGACGACGACATCGCTTTCGCCCGCCAACGCCTGTGCGGAGAACCGGCCAGCGTTGCAGGTGGCGCGGTGGAGGTCACGGACGAAAATTGGGGTCGCGTTCATCGCGACTACATCGTGTGCCTTCAGGACCAGGCCATCCCCGCGAGTGCTCAGCAGGCACTCGCCGAGCAGGCGGGCTGTCGGAACATCTACACGCTCGATACGAGTCATTCGCCGTTCTTCTCCGCGCCGGCTGCGCTGGCGGAGATCCTCGGGCAGATCGCAGGCAGCTGAGCCAAGCTGACGGAGCGATGGACCGGCGCTTCGTCTCTCTCGATTCTCCGACGTCCCGGCAGAACCCGGTCGGCTACCACGCCTGCCAGGGCACGTACGTCGCAGCGTCGGGTGCGGCGCCCCGGACCGCCTTCATCGCCACGCACTACAACGTGGATTTCGGCGAGCACTACCTCGGGCACTTCATGGCCGAGCGCGGCTACGGCTTCCTTGGCTGGAACACGCGCTTCCGCGGCGCCGAGCCCTACTTCCTGCTCGAGCACGCGCTGATCGACATCGGCGCGGGTGTGCGATGGCTGCGCGAGGAGGCGGGTGTCGAAACCGTCGTGATTCTCGGGAACTCGGGGGGCGGCTCGCTGATGGGCGCGTACCAATCGCAAGCCCTCGCCCCTTCGATCCGTGCAGCGCGGGGTCTCCCGCTCCCCGACGCGGTGAACGAGCTCCTGCCCGCGGCCTACTACGTGTCCCTCAATTCCCACAAGGGCCGACCCGAGGTGCTGACGGACTGGTTCGATCCCGCCATCATCGACGAGCGGGACCCCACCTCGGTGGATCCCGAACTCGACATGTACGACGAGCGCAACGGGCCGCCGTACTCACCCGAATTCGTCGAGCGCTACCGCGCCGCGCAGGTCGCGCGCAATCATCGGATCACCGAATGGGCGATCGCCGAGCTCGAGCGTCTCGCCGAGAAGGGCGTGCCGGACCGGCTCTTCAATCTGTACCGGACCTGGGCCGACCTTCGCCTGATGGACGGAAGCCTCGATCCCTCGGACCGGCCCGTCGGTGTCTGCTACGCGGGCGATCCGAAGCGCGCCAATTACAGCCCGTTCGGGATCGGCTCCTGCAACACCCTGCGGACCTGGCTCTCGATGTGGAGCCTGCGGGAATCGGATTGTTGCGGGGCTCCGCACCTCGCGAAGATCACCCAGCCGTCACTCGTGGTACAGAGCCTCGCGGACACGGGCTGCTTCCCCAGCGACGCCCGCGCCATCTACGAGAGCCTGGGTGCCTCCGACAAACGCCTCGAGTTGGTGTCCGGCGACCACTACCTGGAAGCGCCCGAGGGCGCGCGTGATGCCGTCGCCGACCTGATCGCGGGCTGGCTGTCCGATCAGGGAGCCTGAACGAGCTTCGAGATGTCGATCTGGTAGACCCGGGAGGCGGTCTCGTACAGGAGCTTCCGCTGGACCGCTTCGTCGAGTTGACCGATCGAGGCTTCCATCGACTCGCGGGGATTCGGGTAGAGACAGGTCGGGTGGGGGAAGTCGGTCTCGAACATCACGTTGTCCTCCCCGAGGATCTCGATACTGCGGGCGACACTCTCGCGCTCGAACCAGAACGAGGAGTAGATCTGCCGCTGGAAGTACTCGCGCGGCGTGAGGGCCAGGCCCCGGCCGGGCTCGAAGTTCTCATGGCACTGGTATTCGCAGGCTTCGAGCAGGAAGGGGAGCCAGCCGATGCCGCTCTCCACCGACACGAACTTCACAGTGGGGTGCTTGTCGAGCAGTCCGCTGAAGATCAGGTTCGAGATGCAGCGGGCGTTCTCGATGTAGAGGGTGACCGACATGATGGCGACCTTGCGTCCGCCCTCGAGTCCCTCCCAGTGACCGCCCCCGTAGCCGCCGGAGCCGATGTGAAAGTTGCAGGGCAGGCCGCGCTCGGCGGCATCGCCCCAGAGCGAGTCCCAGTAGGGCTCGTGCAGACACGGAGTGCCCCACTTCTGGGGCGAGTCGCTCATCGTGAAACCCGTGAGACCCAGCTCTTCGTGACAGCGGATGAGCTCGCGCAGCGAAAGATCGGCGTCCCAGAAGGGCAGCATGGCTTGGGGCAGGATGCGCCCGCCGCTCGACGCCTGCAGCTCCGCGATGCCGTCGTTGTAGGCGGTGATGCAGAAGTTGCGGAGTTCGTCGTCGCGAATCTGCATGATCTCGGCGCCCGCGAATCCCAGGACGTTCGGGTAGACGATCTGCGCGGCGATGCCCTCCCGGTCCATCACGGCGAGGCGGGCTTTCGGCTCCGTGGCGGCGGGCGTCATTTCTTCGAAGGTGCGGAGCGAAAAGTGACCGGACGCCTTGGTGTCGTCGCTGCGGATCACGCAGAAGCCCGGGGGACCGAAGTCGTGGTGGCCATCGACCCGCCAGCGCGGGTTGCCGCGCGCGTCGGGCTCGATCCGGGGCACCCGGTCGCGGAGCTTCGCCGGAGCGCGCGACGTCCAGAGGTCGGGCGGCTCCGTGAAGTGGGTGTCCACGTCGATGATCGGCATCTGTTGGAGGGTGGTCGCCACGGGCCGATTCTACGTCAGTCTGCGTATCCGAGGGCGCGCAGGCGGTCGATGACCTTGGGATCGAGGTGTGGAGGCCCTTCGTGCTGGCGCTCGGCCGGACGGCAGGCTTCCCGCCAGCGCTCGGAGGCCTCCCGGAACTCCGCGGCGGTCGCCGGCTGCTCGCTCGCCCGGTTCGTCCGCTCCTGGGGATCCGTGCCCAGGTCGTAGAGTTCAACGGTTCCGGTGTTGACGTTCCAGATCGACTTCCACGTCCCCTTTCGGGCGACGATGTTCAGGTTGCCGCGCGCTTCGTGGGCCGGGCGGTAGAACTTCTTGCGATTGTCTCGCATGCTGGTGATGCGAATCTCTTCGGGCTCGTCGCGGCCCTCGATCAGAGGCAGCAGGCTCCGCCCGCGCGCGCCCACGGCGAGATTCGGCTGCTCGAGCACGTCGGCGAGGGTCGGAATCAGGTCGACCAACGAGACGCTCTCTTCGACCCGCGTTCCGGCGAAGCGGGCGCTCGGGAACCGGATCATCAGCGGCACGCGGAGCAGTTCCTCGTAGACCGATTGATCGTGCTGCCAGCCACCGTGCTCGCC
>JAYGDB010000006.1:0-10417 GCA_046583095.1 Myxococcota bacterium
TGTCACCCGGACGCAGCGGGATGTGGTCCCAGCGGGTGCTGTCCAGATGGTGGTTCTGGTAGACGCGCGTGCGTGCAGGCTCTGCCAAGGGGTGCTCTCAGCCGACCTTCGAGAAGGCTTCGCGCAGCGCTTCCCGGCCGCTCGTCTCGACGAGGTCGCCGTGGGTCACGATGACCCGGTCGAAATCGAGGTCGAGAATGCGCTCGACGCCGGCCCTCACCGCCGCCTTTCCTTCGTGAAGGAGCGGGCGAGCCGGCTCGGACCGAAGTGCCCATAGGCGCCCGTGATGCGTGTTCCGATCTGCACGCCCCCCGGCATCTTGAGCGGGAGATCGATGACCCACAGATTCTCTCGCAGCGGGCGAAGCATGCTCGATCTCCTTGATTGGATACGGGTGCCTGCCCAGTGGACCCGCTTCTCGGGTCACATTTCTAGTGCGCCAGGTCTGGCTTCACGAACCTCGCGTCGTGGTGGTAGAGGAACATCACCGCCATCGCGTCCTGGGGCTCGCCGCTGGTGTTGTTGTAGACGCTCACGAGTTCGTACTCGTGATCCCGGTAGAAGGGGATGCCCTCGACGCTCGAGTAGTGGTCCACGTGATCGAGTCCGATCCGGCTGGAGGTGTTGCGGGTGAAGCTCTTGAAGAGCGTCTTTTTCTCGGTGAGGTCGCGAAGTTCGAGGGAGACGGCGAACGGGTGCAGGTGGACGGCGATGTAGTGCACCGTGGTGTTGGTCGCGAGCTGCAGATAGGGGGTGACCCGGGTTCGTCGTTCTTCGAGCCCCGGTTCCACCACCCAGTGGCCGTTGAAGACACGTCCTTCGGGGTCGGTCACGTCCTTCTGCAGGCCGACGGGCTTCCCAATCGAGCACTCGGCGGCTTCGGTCGTTTCATGATCGCCTCCACCGTGGAAGTGGCCGTCCTTACCCTCGAGCAGGACGAGTGACTGCACGCCCTGCTGATAGAGCGCCTTCATTGGCGCCTTGAGTTCGCGATCGCGCACGAAGTGCACGCTGGTCTTGTGCCGGACCTGGAACGACGCGTCTGCGAGATTGTGGTTCAGCACCTGCGTGTTCAGGGAGAGGGGCTCGTCGGATAGCATCGGAATCCCGAATCCCTCCGGAAGTCGGACCTGCATCTGGCCTTGAGAGAGGGTGAAGACGCGCTTGCCGCCCTCGGGCCAAGGGAAGTGCTCCCGGTGATCGTCCAGGTCGGAGAGGTTGAGATTGTTGTGACACATGAAGTCGGACGCAAGGGTCTGGGTCTTGCCCGCATCGACGATCTCGGTCTGGTAGCCCACCACCCACAACAGCTCCTGGGAAGGCAGCTTGGCCAGCCGGATTCGCTGTGCGCTCGCGGGTCCCTCCATCGATTTGTAGATTGCGTCGATGGCGTACACCTGGGAGTACCAGCTGGCCGTGTAGACGCGAGGAACCGACGCGTCGGAGCTGGTGGCGACCAGGAGAAATGCGAGCGCCGCGTTGGAGAGCCGCATCAAGCGCCGTCAGGCGTCGCCGAGCGGGCGGCGCAGTGCTGCACGTTCACTTCTCCATTTCGAACGGGAAGACGACCTGCAGTTTCTCCCGCGCCACTGCTACTCCATTCCGGATCTTGGGATTGTACTTCCACCTGAGAACCGCCTGGATCGCGGCGCTGTCGAAGACATTCCTTGGCCTCGAAGCCACGACGAACGCTTCCGTGACTGTACCTGCCTTGCTGACGTTGAATTGCACGTGGACCCAACCCTCGATGTTGTGCTGCCGGGCGCGGATCGGATACTCGGGCTCGATACGGATCAGCGGCACGACGTCCCTGTCTGTGCCGCCGCCCGAGCTCAGTCCGCCGTCCAGGATCGTGGAGGCGTCGATCCTGGGGTCGATCGCCGCGATGCCCTCTCCCGGATCCAGGGTCGACTTCGACATGCTGATGTCCGGCGGCGGCGGCGGCTGCTCGGGTTTTTCCCTCTTGGGGGGCTCCCGCTTCTTCTCCTGGGGCGTGTTGTCGCGTCGGAGCCTCACGAAATCGATGTGCGGCGGCGGCTTGCCTTCCTGCAACTCGCGTGACGTTCCAATCAACGCCTGCATCGACCAGAAGAGACCAAAGGTGATGACGCACGCGAGAGCCAGGGCAATGGGGAGTCGAGCGAAGTCCATGGACAATGCAGATTAGTGGATCTCCCGGGCAGTTGTCCGCCCCTTTGACGGCAGACGCTGAGTGCCTATTCGTCACGGCTCGTCGCGAGGCCTTCCTTGCCGTGCCGGGCGCCCTCCCGGCAACCGAGCCGCGACCGGGACTAGTCGGAACCAAGTGCCTCCACCTCACGCTGAAAGTCCTGCGCTGACAATCTGCCGGCTGCCATGAGTTCCCTCAGCTCGGCGATGCCCTCACTGATGCGCTCGGATCTGGCGCGGCGCTCCTTCAGCGTTTTTTTGCCGGCCGGAGAAGAGGTCTTCGCGGGTGAGCGCTTTTTCGCGACAGGGCGCCGCGTCGCCGCACGGGGCCTCTGGGCTCCCCGGGTTCGCGGACTCGTCGTTGCCACGGTCTCCTCGTCTGCGAGCGTCAGCTCTTCGCGGCGCCCACGGTTCAAGAGCACCACCCGGCCGCGCTCGATGCGGTCAACGGTGACATCCGGATGACTCTCGAGCGTGTCGCCGGGACGCACCACCTCGTCCACGCGAGATCGCTGGTCGTGGATTGCGGCGCGGGAGAGGTCCGTCTCGATCGCCGCAATCGTCGCAAGCAGGATCAACGGGAGCTTCGTCTCTTCGACTTCCTCGACAACTTCCTCCACCGGCTCCTCGCCTCCAGAGAGTCGCGCTCCGAAGAGATTGCGATCGAGGATCGGCTTGCGAGCTTCCCAGCTGGGGGTTGCGGGCGGGATCTCCGCGACTGCTGGCGCTGTGGTGACTCCAGGTGCGTATAGGGAATCGGCTGCCCACTGAGTCGCCATGCTCGCCACCAAGAAGCAGGAGGCGACGAAGAAGACCGCACTGATCGCGCGAATGACGAACTGGCGCATCGACCGTCCTTCCGCACCTCTCTCTACTCGGAGGGATGGGGGAATCGCTTCGCAGCATAGCCCAGGGCCCAGGATCGAGGCGCCCGTAGGTCGCGCGACGATCCCGACTCGCGCGCAAGGTTTGCAGCGATCGCTGCTGGGCTGACGCGCGGCGGCGGGTCGCTCGAAGCCGGCCTGGGGTTTACCGACCCATCCAGTCCACCCAGCAGCCCTCCGAGCCCGCGCAGCGAATTTGCGGCGCCGGTGGCGTGACGACGTCCGCCCGGGCATCCATCTGGGCCTCGAGTTTCGCGATTCGTCCGGCGAGCACCTCGAGGAGACTCCGAAGCCGCTCGGTCTCCGGCTGCTGGGCGATGAAGTTGCCGTCTCGACTCGGGTGCCGGCCGATCTCGGTAGCACCGTCGAGATTGCCGACAGCGTGCCGCTCGCCGCCCGAACCGGCAAGGGCCGGTCCAGTAAGCGCGAGTGTGCCGACGACGACGATCCATGACCTACGCAACCGAGTTGATCTCCACTTCCGCATTGGCTCTCCACTCCTTCTGCCTGGCCACTCCCCCACTCCAGTTTATTCCGATGCCGATCACTTGTGTCGCAGAAGTGCGTCACGGCGCAGATATTGCGGGAACCCATCGTTCCCCGGGGTCGTCAGGGCGCAGCGGGATGGACATGCAGGCCGCATGATCGGCTTCTCGCACGAGGGGAGCGTCGAACCTGCTGGAATGGCCGCCCGCCGGGAATCCGCCTAGGCTCTACGAAGCCCGTGGCGCCACGGGGGCCGCCCGGAACGCGGATGAGACCAGAGGTCGAATGAGCGGGATCGAGGGCTCGTTGGGCCCTGTTGCGCTGCCCATCCTGATCACGCTGCCGGGGGCCTGGTTGGCCTTCGGGATTCCCCTGCACAGGGTGAGCTTCGCCGGCCGACTCGCGTTGGCGGTATCGCTCTCGCCCCTCGTTCTCAGCGCCCAGGCCCTCGTGCTTCGCTGGGCGGGTGTTGCCTGGACGCCGACAGTCGGCGTGCTCTGCGCAGTCAACCTGCTCGCAGGCATCCTGGTTGCTCGGGCGGCGCGGCGCAGCGCGGCGTTGCCGGCAGCGAAAGACTGGGTTCTCGGCGGCTTGTTGATGGGGATCCTGGCCGGATGCCTTGTGGTTCCTTGGTTGATCTGGCCAGAAGTTCGCGACCTCTCGTACCACGGGCTGATGTACACCGACTTCGTCTATTCGTTGACGCGGAGTGCACTGGCCCCTGAAGCCGCGACCCTGGCCGGTGCGCCGCTCATCTACTTCTGGTTCAGCCACCTCTTCATGACTGCCACCGCCTGGGCAGCCGATTGGGCGCCCACCCGCGTCTACCTGATTCTGAACCCGGTGTGGCTCGCGGCCGGGGCCTTCATGGCCTACGAGATGTGTCGCAGCCTGGGGCTCCGCCGGTCGACCGCGCTGTTGAGCGTCGGCCTCCTCTTCCTGGCAACGAACATCATCGGGCTCACGGCCCTCGCGTTGCTGGAAGACCGTCGGCACGAGGTCTTCCACGTGCTGGGCCGGCCCACCTATGCGCCCTTCCTGAGGAAGTACCAGTTCTTCAACATGATGCCGATCGGCCAGTCTCTGCTGATCGCGATGGCGTGGTTCTCGCTGATTGCTTTGCGGGAGAAGCACATGTCGACCAGCGTGATGCTGGCGGTCCTACTCCTCGCGCTGGGCTTGGTGTACACGCCGCTGTTTCCCGTCGGCTGCGTGTGGGCCGGCGGCTTGATCGCCTTGTTGGTACTGACCGACGCTCCGGGCGTGGCCCGTTACGAGCGACGAGACCTGGCGGTGCTGATCGCGGGTTTCGTCGCGGCAGGTCTGGTAACCGTGATTTCGCTTCAGTCCTTTACTGCGGCGCGCAGTGCCGGCCTGCTGGGGATTCCGGATCCTGTCCTGATGTTGAAGAAGACGGTCTGGATGGGCTTTGCGTTCGCTCCGATGGTTGCGCTGGCGCTTCCGGCGCTGTGGCGCGCACTCCTGTTGCGGGAAGGGGCATACACGCTGCTCGCCGTCGGGGGTCTCGGAGCCATCGCGATGTACATCGTGATCGGGATGAGCCCTCCCTCGGAGTACAAATTCATCTTCGGTGGAGCCGTCGGTCTCGCGCCGCTGATCGGTGCGAGTCTCGAGCCGATCTTTGCTGGACGCGCGAAGTTTGCTGCGCTCACGGCCCTGGCGGTTCCGGCCGTCCTGGCGGGGATCTCCCTGAGTGGCACGCCCCATTCGATGCCGAAGACATACCCGGACCTTCCGCGCGTGACGACCGACTCGTTCTGGATTTCCCTCGCGGAAAGCGAGCCATCGGCGATCTGGACGCGCGCGGTCCGCGAGTCCACGCCCTCGGACACCGTCGTGGTGGCGCGGCACTCGACCCTGCACCTGAGCGCCTTCACGGCTCGCGCGACCTTCCTGGCGAGAACCCGGGACCCGAATGGACAGACGGCGGGCTTCAACCAGGACTATCAGCGGCACTACGCCTTCCTCGGCTATCCGCTCGAAGTCATCGACCAGCGAGTCGCTTTGCTCGAGAGCCTCTACGGGGGCAGCGACCCCGAGGTATTCTCCCGGGGTCTGAGCGAGCTGCGGCGCCTGGGGCGACCGCTTGCGCTTCACTTTCCGGACGAGAGCTCAGCGTTCCTTTCCTGGCTCCGTCGGGAGCAGATCGGGAACGAGTTGGCTCGAGACGGCGATGAGCTCCTATGGTTCGTCGACTTAGGTGGGGGGGAGCGAACGTGATCAGGACAGGACTCATCGGATACGGCTACTGGGGGCCGAATCTCGCCCGCAATTTTGCGGAAGCGCCGGGGACCGAACTCGTGGCCGTGAGCGACCTCGACGAGAAGCGGTTGCAGCTCGTGAGTGCGCGGTACCCCGCTGTGACCACCACAACGGATCACCAGGCACTCTTCTCCGACCCCGAAATCGATGCAGTTGCGATCGTGACTCCGGTATCTACCCACTTCGATCTCGCGAGCCAGGCTCTCGCGGCTGGCAAGCACGTCTTCCTCGAGAAGCCTCTGACGCAGACCTCCGAGCAGGGAGCTGAACTCGTAGCCGCGGCGGAGCGTGCCGGGCTCATCCTGCACGTGGACCACACGTTCGTGTACAGCGGAGCAGTTCGAAAGATCAAGGCGATGGTCGACGCGGGAGAGCTCGGAGACCTCTACTACTTCGACTCGGTTCGGGTCAACCTGGGCCTCATCCAGGCGGATGTAAACGTCATCTGGGATCTGGCCGTGCACGACCTCTCCATTCTCAACTACATCTTTCCCTTCGAGCCGACCGCCGTGTCTGCGACGGGCATGGAACACGTCGAGGGGCGGCCCGCGACGATCGCCTATCTCACGCTCTTTTTCGAAACGACAGCGATTGCTCACATCTACGTGAACTGGCTTTCTCCCTTGAAGATCCGGCGCACCCTGATCGGCGCGAGCCGCAAGATGATCGTCTACGACGATCTCGAGCCGAGCGAGAAGATCAAGGTGTACGACAAGGGTGTCACCATCGGCGAAACGAAGGCGAGCATCTACGAAACCATGGTCAGCTACCGGAGTGGCGACATGTACTCGCCGCATCTCGATTTGAGCGAGGCGCTCCGCACCGAGGTGGACCACTTCGCGCGCTGTATCGAGGACGGCGAGGAGCAGCTCACCAGCGGTGCCGACGGGCTACGGGTGGTGCGGATCCTCGAGGCGGCGACCGAGTCGATGAACCAGCGGGGCAGCCCGGTCAAGCTGGCTCGCTGAGCCTCAGTCTCGGGTCGATGCGGCTATTTGCTGCTTCTGGCCGCGGTAGAAGTCCGCCGCTTCCTCGATCTGCGCGAGAATCGCGCCCCGATGAGGGTGATCGCGCCAACCGTTGATCAGGTTCCCCAACTCGTCGAGTGAGTCCAGATGCCGGTCGATAATGGCGGGGGCCTTGTCGGGATGGATGAACGGTTCGTCCCCCACGACAAAGTAGATCGGGCTCGAGTGAGCAACGGCTCCGTTGTAACACTCCGTGCTCACGACGATCCACTGGCTTCGCTCGATGTCGAGGGTGGTCGTCACAGCGATTCGCGCAGGGTCGGCGGCGTCGGGCAGGAATTCGCCCAGTAATCCGTCCGAGCCGATGAGCCGCAGGTGTCGCGGCAGCCCGACGCCCTTGTGCCCGGTCACCGAGAGCTCGATCCGCGCAGGATGTCCGGCCTCGACGTGGATCTCGGAGCCCGCCAGTTGCCCGTCTGCACGAAACTCCAGGATCGGTCCGTTGCTGATGAAGGTGCGCCCGGCTTCGAGCCCGGCGAACCACGCGTTCACGTCGAACTCGCCTTCGAGATGAACGTAGGTGCGCGCTTCTCCCAGAGTGGAGCCCCACGGCAGGTCGCTTCCGGCGGCGGCGGTCATTGGGATTCCCATGTCGAGGTAGTCGTAGAAGTCGGAGGTGTTGAGCCACCGGTACTGGAGTAGCTCGACGAAGTCGACGAGCCCTCTCGTCAGATACCAGTAGCGACGGTACTGACGTGCGTGACCAGGTCCGCCACCGCCGTTGAAGGCGAAGTGAGCGATCCCCACCAATCCGCCCTGTTGGCGGATTCCATTCAGCGTGACGTCGTAGAGATCGTAGTCGTCTGGGAACCGCGCGGGCTCGGAGATACGGGATCCCGTCATGTGGCCGAAGAAGCTGCGTGGGTCCTCCTGGCCCGAGATCAGGCAGTACTGCTTCGTCTCGTCGCACTGCGGTCGCCCGAAGAGATCCTGGGGCATCAGGACCTCGTTTGGCCGACCCATGGTCAGGACATTCACGAGGTGGACATCTTCGGCAACCGCGTAATGCAACAGAAACTCGCGGAACTCGGGTTTCGTGGTCGGATGGTGGACGTGGACATCTCCGGAGTACCAGCCCTTGGCAGCCTGGTTCGTCCAGCGCTCGAGGGCGACGGTCTGCTCGACTGGCGTTCGCTCGGCGGAGACCTCGAACTCTTGGCGGATAGGGACGTACTCGTTTCCGCGTGCGGCACTCAGGCGGTACCGGCCGGGCTCGAGACGGATGGAGAACTTGCCGGTCGTCGAGTGGCTGAAGATCTCCTTCCAGTACGGGAGCGAGTCCTTGGGCCCGTACATGAAGCTGCGGTCCCTGTTGTTTCCCATTCCCTGCATCCTGCGGACCGGGCCGATCCAGTTCGGGTCCGGGTCGAAGTCGATGCCGCGATGGAAGTCCGAGACGACACTGCCCTTGCCTTCGTAACGACGGCCGTCGGGAGGGAGTCGCAGTGAGTCGTCATCGAGCGAGAAGATCGCCACCATGGCTGGGGTCGTCCTGCCGGTCGATGCGTCGATGACCCGGACTGTGACATCGGCCGTCTCGGGGGAGGAGCAGGCGCAAGTGCAGACCAGCGCGGCGATTGCGAGGGCGTGAACCGCCCTCGCCAGATCTGGTGTCACCGGCCGTTTTACCACCTGCGTGGCCCTCCTCCTTCGCCTCTGCTGCTAGGACCCGGCCTTGTTGCGGTACAGGGCCGCTGATCAGCCGGGTCCGGCTTCGAAGGGCGTGTATTCCTCCCCTCTCGAACGCTGGCCGCGGTACCACTCGCCGATCATCGCGAGGCCCGACTGGATGACGTAGCGCAGATCCCGCGGGCGCCCGGAGAGCTTCCGCCATGCCATCCAGCGGATTTTCGTCTGGGTTCGATACCGGTCCGGCCAGTAAATTCGGGTGCGGAAGTACTGGGTCGGCGTCAACCGCTTGAGGGTGAGGATGTCGGGCAGGTTGGCGACCGGGTAGCGCGCGGCAATCCGAACCCCGATTTCGTGATCTACGGTCCGTCGATAGCTCTCGTTGTATCCACCGACGGCCTCCATCACGTGCCGGGGAATCATCACGGAGCTGTGTACGAAGGCGTTGCGGCGCAGGAGAACGCGACGGATGGCCGCGTTGTCGACCTCCGGTAGCCGGACCTGGTCCTCGCCTCCCCCCTCGAACTTCAACCGGGCTGCCGTTCCGAGCAGCCCAATCTCTGGGTGGGACCTCAGGTACTCGGACTGCAGCTCCAGGCGCTGCGGCTCGGCCCGGTCGTCGGCGTCGAGGTTGGCCACGTAGGGGGCGCTTCCGTTCTTCCAGGCGACGTTGAGTGCCCGTGCCCGGCCGATTCTCCCAACCCGGATGACGCGAACCCGGGGGTCTCGCTCGGCCTCTGCGAGGATCGCGGGGGTGCCGTCGTCGGATCCATCATCGACGATCGTGAACTCGAAGTCGGAGAGGGTTTGGGTCAGGACGCTCTCGATGGCCTCGGCGAGGTAGATCTCGCCGTTGTAGACCGTCATGATCACGGTCACGGCGGGTTCCGCGAGTGTCTCAGCATTCCTGTCCACGATCGTGCCCTACACGCGCTGTCCTTGGACAAGCGTCGGCCAAGAAGCTAGCCAATCCGGAAGAGCGCGCACAAGAACGGCCTTCGCCACGTGGCAGCCGGAGCGCCCTGCATGAGCAGTGAGCTGCAGAACCTGCGGATTTCTCTCGGAGCTGTCCGCCGAATCCGATTATGCGCTCGTATTCGACTCGCGGATTCGATTGGGAAGCGCGAGCAGAATCAGCTCCTTCGTTGCCTGCCAGCGCTTCGGTGCGCCCACGCGAATCAACAACGCGTAGCTGAATGCCGCCCCGATGGTCGCGGTCGCTAGCGTCAGGTACGCGTTCACGCGATTCTCGAGTGTCGACGTGATTCCGATCGCAACCAACACCACGACCGCTGTACCCAGGGTCGGTGCGACGTAACCGCCGAGCAGTTCGCGGAAGCGGACCTGGATCAGTGAGCGGATGGCTACAACGGCGCACGGGTGGAGGAAGTAGCCACGCAGAGCGACAACACCGGCGACTGCAGCGATTCCCCAGCGGGCCGCTATCAGGATCCCAACCACGGTGAGGAGTGCCCCCCCGACCGATTCCATCAGCGCCCATGTTGGCTTTCCCATCGCGATCATGACGGCGCCGTTGTACTGGAGCGATTGGATGATCCCGAGGAACGCGAGGATTCGCATGATCGGGATGCTCGCGTCCCACTGGCTTCCGAACAGAGCCGGGACGAGCACAGGCGCCAGGGCCGCGATGCCCGCGAAGGCGGGGAATGAGATCAGGCTAGTGATGCGTGTCGCCGAGTAGAGGGCTCGCCGGATCCGGTCCCTGTCGCCCTGCATCCTCGAGAACACTGGCATGGCGACCTGGCGCCCCGCCCCATTGACGACGTCGGTCAGCGTCTGGATGGCCCGGAACGCGATCACATAGATGCCGAGCTCGGCAGGTCCCAGGAGGTAGCCGATGAGTAGCCGGTCCGAACGCGTGGCGAGGAAGCGTGCGAGGTTGCTCCCCACCACGCTCATTCCGAAGCCGGCGAGATC
>JAYGDB010000059.1:0-3552 GCA_046583095.1 Myxococcota bacterium
CGATCGTGCCCGGGAGGTCGCGGTCGGCGCTATGCCTCACACGGTCACCCTTTGGGCCGTGCAGGTTGCCCGATTCGGCCCAGGCAACCGAGCCAGATCCGAACCCCCAAACCAGCAGAGTGAGCATGATCGTGTAGACGAGATTTCGAAGGCGGATCGATGACTTGCGCATGGTCGGTCTCCTCTCAAGGACATGGCGCTCTGAATAAATGGGATTATATTCCATTTATTTCGGAAACACAACGGGAAGACTTGAGTCCTTTTCGAGACCGAGCTCGCACGGGCGCAGAAGGGAGGGCTATCTGCCCGTTTTCGCAAGCGGATCAGTCGACGCCACCATCCATGTCCTGGCCGTTCATTCCGGCGTTCAGGCGCGCCTGCTTGACCATCTCGGTGACGATCGGGCCCACCTTCGTGGGATCGTCGACGGGCTCGACACTCGGTCCCCGGTGCCAGCCCTCGGCGACGGCGAGCATCTGACCGGACGCCTCGAAGATCCGGCCGCTGATGCCTTTCGAGTCGGCGCTTGCGAGCCAGGTCACGAGGGGCGCAACCCAGCGCGGGTTCATCTGCTCCTTCCCCTCGTCGGACGCCTCGCCCATGCCGAGATCTTCGGTCAGGCGCGTGAGTGCCCCGGGTGCGACGCCGTTGACGGTGACGCCGTATCGACCCAGCTCCCGGGCGGCAATGATCGTGAAGGCCGCGATCCCCATCTTGGCCGCGCCGTAGTTCGTCTGGCCGGGATTGCCGTAGATGCCGGAGACCGACGTCGTGTTGATGATCCGCGCGTCGACGGTCGTGCCCGCCTTCGAGCGCTCGCGCCAGTAGGCAGCTGCGTGCCGTGACGGCGCGAAGGTTCCCTTCAGGTGTACCTGGATGACGGCGTCCCACTCGTGCTCTTCCATGTTCACGAGCATGCGGTCTCGCAGGATGCCCGCGTTGTTGACGAGCACGTCGAGACCACCGAACTCGTCGACGGCCTGCTCGACCATGCGCTTGGCGGCGCCGAAGTCGCTGACGTCGTCGGTGTTCGCAACCGCCTGTCCACCCGCCGCGCGGATCTCGTCGACGACCTCCTGGGCCGGACCCGTGTCGGCGCCGGTTCCGTCCCGACCCCCTCCCAAGTCGTTGACGACCACCTTGGCTCCATGCGCCGCCAGCATCAGGGCGTGTTCCTTGCCAATGCCTCGCCCGGCACCGGTCACAATGGCAACGCGGTCCTCGCAAAATGCGCTCATGGGGGGTCTCCTGTGTCGAACGGAGTCGGGAGTCTAACTTCCAGGGCCTCTCCTAGGCGGCGCTCTCGATCGAAACGTTGCTGAAGTGCTGTCCCTTCGGGGATACTCGAATGAATGATCTATGAAGACATCCTGAAGACCATCGGCGACACCCCGGTCGTGAAGCTGCACCGCATCGCCCCGGACCACGTCGAGATGTACGCGAAGGTCGAGGCCTTCAATCCCATCGGCTCGGTCAAGGACCGCTTGGCCCTCGGGATCATCGACGATGCCGAGCGACGGGGCCGCCTGAAGCCGGGCCAGACCGTCATCGAGGCCACATCCGGCAACACAGGCATCGCGCTGGCGATGGTGTGCGCCGCCAAGGGGTATCCGTTCGTGGCCGTGATGGCCGAGAGTTTCTCGGTCGAGCGGCGCCAGATCATCCGGGCGATGGGCGGCAAGGTGATCCTCACGCCGGCTGCCGAGCGCGGCACTGGCATGGTGAAGAGGGCCGAGGAACTCGCAGCCGAGCACGGCTGGTTTCTCACCGAGCAGTTCGACAACCCCGCCAACCCGGAGTTCCACCGGCAGACGACCGGCCCCGAGATCTTGCGCGACTTCGCGGGACGCCGGCTCGACTACTGGGTGAGCGGTTGGGGAACCGGCGGGACCTTGACGGGGGCCGGTGAGGTCATTCGACTCGCCCGCCCGGACGTCAAGATCATCGCCACCGAGCCCGCAGGAGCGTCGCTGCTTGGAGGCAAGGAGTGGCAGCCCCACAAGATCCAGGGCTGGACCCCGGACTTCCTGCCCAGCGTCCTCAACCGGGAGGTCTACGACGAGTTGGTACCGGTGATCGAGGAAGACGCGAAGACAGTCGCGCTGCGCCTGGCCCGGGAAGAGGGACTGTTCGTCGGGCTGTCCTCGGGCGCAACAGCCGCCGCAGGGCTCGAGGTGGCCAGAGCGGCGCCCGAGGGCTCCGTGATCCTCGTGATGCTGCCGGACACCGGTGAGCGGTACCTCAGCAGCTACCTGTTCGAGGAGATCGAAAAGGGATCCGACGATGCATGGCTCGCGAGCCTGGGTCCGTGATATCCTCAAGGTAGCGACACAAGGAGTGAAAAAAGAACATGCACGACCTCGTAATTCGCGGTGGAACCGTCGTCGATGGCACCGGAGCCGAGAAGCGCACTGCCGATGTCGCGATCGACGGCGATCGCATCGTCGCCGTCGCCAGCGACGTGGGCGAGGGGCGGCGCGAGATCGATGCGACAGGTCTCCTCGTCGCGCCCGGATGGGTCGATATCCACACCCACTATGACGGACAGGCCACCTGGGACACACACCTGACGCCGTCGGGATGGCACGGGGTCACCACGATGGTGATGGGGAACTGCGGAGTCGGCTTCGCACCCGTGCGCCCGGGCCAGCAGGACTACCTGATCCAGCTGATGGAGGGTGTCGAGGACATTCCCGGCACCGCGCTGGCCGAAGGCATCCAGTGGAACTGGGAGAGCTTCCCCGAGTATCTCGACGCGCTCGAGAAGATGCCGCGCGCCGTCGATGTCGCCGCCCAGGTCCCCCACGGTCCAGTCCGCACGTACGTGATGGGCGAGCGAGGGGCGAAGAACGAGAAGGCCACTCCCGAAGACATCCAGCAGATGGCGGAGATCGTGAAACAGGGCCTCGAGGCCGGCGCCCTCGGCTTCTCGACCTCCCGCACGATCCTGCACCGCGCGAAGGACGGCGAGGTGGTGCCGGGCACGACAGCGGAAGACGACGAGGTACTCGGCATCGGTCGTGTGCTGGGCGAGGTGGGCCACGGTGTCTTCGAAGTCGCGAGCGATCTCGCACCCGAAGGCGACGAACTCGCTTGGATGAGCAAGCTCGGCAAGGAGACGGGACGGCCTGTGTCGTTCGCGTGCCTGCAGAGTCCCGCGGATCCGACCCAGTGGCGCCGCCTGCTCGAAGCGGTCGACAAGGACAACGCCGAAGGCGGTTGCCTCACCCCCCAGGTCGCCCAGCGTCCGGCCGGGTTGCTCCTGGGATGGGAGAGCACCCTGCATCCCTTCGTCGCACACCCGGGCTACCAGGCGATCGCCAACCTGCCCCCGGGCGAGCGGCGGGCAAAGCTTGCCGACCCGGCAGTTCGCGCGCAGATCCTCGACAGCCAGCCCGACTACGGACTGCTCCCCGGACCGGCCATGATGATCATGCAGGGCTTCCCGATGATGTTCGCTCTCGGCGACCCGCCCGATTACGAGCCGGCCCCCGAGAAGAGCATCGCGGCCATCGCTGCGCGGGAAGGGCGGAAGCCGCTCGAGGTGGTCTA
>JAYGDB010000079.1:0-4293 GCA_046583095.1 Myxococcota bacterium
CGCGACTCCGCCTCTTGTTGCTTCTTGGCGTAACTGGGTTCCACATCGCGAACTACTACCTGGTCAACGTTCAATTCTTGTTACTGCCGGTCGTCTTCGTCCTATTCTTCGACATCTCCAAGCCTCTGGCGGCGCGACGCACCCGAGCGGCCGCAGCATGACGAAGAAGCAGATCAGCACCTTCCTTATTGTCTATCTCCTCGTTGTTTGGACGGCGGTCGTCCTACGCATCGACCGCTTCCCTCTCACGTGGGCACCGATGTACTCGATCTGGAGCGCGGTAGATCATCCAGAGATCTTGCGCCACGTCGTCGACAAGAAGCACCTCAAGGAGAAGGGCTTTCGGGCCATCCATCGCGATGGCACCACGAGCTATGTCAGCCAGCGCGATCTCAACATTCGTACGAGCAGCATGCGCCGACTCTATTATCGCCGGATGGTCGGCAGGGGGACGCCCAGCTATCGACACATCAACCACGACGCGGGAACCCTCGATCGTTGGCTCTTTGGCCTCGAGCCTGGAGCGCGGTTCTACCTCGTCGACTGGCACCAGCGGCTGTTCCGCAGCATCAATCGAACACTGGGGCACGCGCCGGAGGATGCCAAGTTCATCGTGCGCCTCGAGGCCGAGCACGAGACGCTGATCTTCCGACGTGAGACGCTCGAATTCCTGCGTGAAGAGGACGGCGTCGTGACGGCGACGTGGGACGAATCGTGGGCGGAGACCTTCTGATCGGGTCGGTCTCGCCCGCGCTCCACGGATGACGATGGAATACGACGCCGTCGTCATCGGATCGGGCCCCAATGGCCTAGCCGCTGGCGTCGAGCTGGCGGGAGCAGGCGCCTCGGTGCTCGTCGTCGAGGCACGCGACGAGATCGGCGGTGGAACCCGCGTGGCCGAGCTCACCCTCCCAGGCTTCCGCCACGATGTCTGCTCGGCAGTCCATCCCATGGGCATTCTCTCTCCCTTCTTCCGGAGTCTGCCCCTGGGACGGCATGGTCTCGAGTGGATCTCGCCGCAAGCGTCCGTTGCGCATCCGATGCCGGACGGCCCCGCCGTGATGCAGTATCGGTCGCTCGAGCGTACCGGGGAGGGGCTGGGGGCCGATGCCGAGGAATACCGCAGGCTGATGGCCCCGTTCCTGCGCGATCCCCATGCCCTGCTGGCCGATCTGCTGGGCCCGCTGCGAATCCCCGCGCATCCGGTGGGGATGGCTCGCTTCGGACTCGTGGCGATCCAATCCGCCACGGCGCTGTGTAGCCGGCGCTTCCGGGAAGAGCGTGCTGCCGCCCTGTTCGCCGGGTGCGCAGGCCACTCCGTCCTGCCGCTCTCGAAGCCCCTCACGGCCGCCCTTGGGATGATCTTCTCGATCACCGGCCACGTCGAGCCGTGGCCGGTCGCGCGAGGCGGCTCGAGCGCCATCACGCTCGCGCTCGCCGGCCTGCTCGAGGAACGAGGCGGCACGATCGAGGTCGGACGCCACATCTCGACGCTCTCCGAACTGCCGCCCGCAGGCGCCTACTTGTTCGACACGTCCCCCGATCAACTCGCGTCGATTGCCGGCGACGCACTGCCCGTCCGCTACCGGCGCCGACTCGAGAGATACCGGTACGGCCCTGGCGTCTTCAAGCTCGACTGGGCGCTCGACGGGCCCATCCCGTGGACGGATTCCCGTTGTCTCGAAGCATCCACCGTGCACGTTGGCGGAACGCTGGAGGAGATCGCAGCTTCCGAGGCTGCCATGTGGAACGGCCGTCACAGCGATCGCCCCTTCCTCATCCTGTGCCAACAGAGCCTGTTCGACCCGTCACGCGCACCAGCGGGGCAGCACACCGGATACGCGTACTGCCACGTTCCGCATGGATCGACTCACGACATGACGGACGCCATCGAGCAACAGGTGGAGCGCTTTGCACCTGGCTTCAGAGACCGCATTCTGGCACGCCACACGATGAGCCCGAGGGACTTTCACGCCTACAACACGAATTACGTCGGGGGTGCGATCACTGGAGGAGTTGCCGATCTGTTCCAGTTATTCACACGGCCCGTCGCCCGCATCAACCCCTATACGACGCCCAACCCGAAGCTCTTTCTCTGCTCCGCCGCCACGCCTCCGGGAGGCGGCGTCCATGGACTCTGCGGCTACTATGCCGCCCGCGCCGCGCTTCGCGCTCTGGGGTGAGCGGGTCTTCGAGCCCCGGAAGCGGCGGGGATCGAAGGGAACGAGATTCGCTGCCGACGAGACGGGGCTCCAGCGTACAATGTGCCTCCGCCCTGGTGGCGTGACCGATGGAGAGCCCGTGACGAGTGCCGAGCCCGACCTCCCGCCGTACCCTCCTCAGCGAATTCTCTCCGCGCCCTTCAGCGAGCGGATCGAACTCGCCTGCCGGACGTGGGCGGCCCAGGTTACCCCGAACCAGCCCATTGTCCTCGCGATGTACTGGGCGAAGTACTTCTTCGTCTTCATCGGAGTGTGGGCGCTATTCAACATGCTCAACGAAGACTACGCCGGCTTCCTGTCCGTACAGGAATGGGCCTTCAGCGCGACGGCGTTCAAGAAGGCCATCGTCTGGGCGATCTTCTACGAACTGTGCGGCCTGGGTTGCTCGTGGGGTCCCATGAATGCGCGGTTCAAGCCCATGACCCTGGGCTTCCGCTATTACCTGCGCCCCGGCACCACGAAGCTGCCGCTCTTTCCGGGCGTTCCCGTGATCGGCAACCATACGCGCAGTTGGTTGGACGTGGGCGTCTACACGCTGAACCAGTTGTGCCTGCTACGTGTTCTCGTCGCACCCGAGGTGACTCCGGACCTGCTGCTGCCGAGTCTGCTGCTGATTCCGGCGATGGGTGTCCTCGATAAGACGCTCTTCCTTGCCGCCCGCGCGGAGCACTACTGGGTGGCGCTCGTGTGCCTGGTCGTAGCCAGCACCAATGAGCTCTGGATTCCCGCCTGTATGGTGCTGTGGGTGTGCGTCTGGTTCTGGGCGGCGACCTCCAAGCTCAACCAGCACTTTCCCTCCGTCATCATGGTCATGATGAACAATGGACCCTTCTTCCCGAAGATCTTGAAGAAGCGGCTGTTCAAGTCGTATCCCGACAACCTGCGGCCTTCAAGATTTGCCGAACTCATGGCGCATTTCGGGACCACCACCGAATATTTGATCGCGATCCTCCTGATCACGAGCACAGACCCGACGCTGACCTGGGTAATGCTCTGCGTGGCCTCCGGCTTCCACGGGTTCATTGCGCTCAACAATCCGAGCGGGATGCCGATCGAGTGGAACATCCTGATGGTCTACGGTGGGTTCTTCCTGTTCGGATTCCACCCCGACGCCACCCTGGCGCCGCTCCTCGCGCGGCCCGAACTGGTGGCCTTCTTGTTCTTCTGTCTGGTCGCCGTGCCCGCGTACGGGAACTTCGTGCCCTATCGGGTCTCCTTCCTGCTGGCCATGCGTTACTACGCGGGCAACTGGTCCTACAACGTCTGGCTCTTCAAGCGGGGTGCAGCCGAGAAGATGAAGCAGAACGTGCAGATGCCCGCCCCGCTGATGCGCGAGCAACTCGAGCAGGTGATTCCCGATCCGGAGATCGTCGAAGTGTCGCTGGCCACGATCTCGTCGAACCGCTTCATGCACGAAGAGGGCCGCCCGATTCTCGAGGCCTTGCCGCACGCGGTCGACGACATCGAGGACTACGAGTGGATGGAAGGCGAACTCGTCGGAGGCTCGGCAATCGGGTGGAACTTTGGCGATGGTCACCTGAACGGCCGCCACCTGCTCCAGGCGATCCAGGAGCAGTGTCAGTTCGAAGAGGGCGAACTGCGGATGATCACGGTGGAATCGCAGCCGCTGTTCGGCCCCGCCATGGCTTGGGAAGTCTTCGACGCAGCGGCCGGCAAGATCGCGGAAGGCCGTACGGTGATGAAGCCCTTCCTCGGCCTCCCACCCTGGCCCCACGGCCGTTATGCCGACGCGCTCGTGGGCATAAGCGAAGCCCACAGGAGCTCCAATGATCGACTTCAACCCTTACTCGAAGACACTCCAAGACGATCCGTACGCGACCTACCGAAAGATGAGGGATGACGCGCCGCTCATTTACATCCCGGATCTTCAATTCTGGGCAGTGTCGCGCTATGACGATGTTCAGTCGGTCTTACGGGAGCCGGACAAGTTCTCGTCGCGTCGATCTCTCGAACCGAACGATGCGTACTCGAACGTCCCGATGATCGTCGTCATGGATCCTCCACGTCACGGAGAGCTCCGCTCCCTTCTCAGCCGCGCCTTCACCCCGCG
>JAYGDB010000076.1:0-2604 GCA_046583095.1 Myxococcota bacterium
CTGGTGGTGACCTGGCAGGGCATCCTGGAAGCGCTCGACCGCGAAGAGGACTTCTCCGCGAACCTCACCGGGGTCCTGATGCGCGATGCTGCGGGTCAACCCAGCGTCTTCGAACTTCCCCCCAGCGATGGAACCCGGGTGATCGCCACCGCGGACGAACCTCGTCACGCGGTGCACCGGCGAAGCGTCAAGCCTCGCCTGACCGAAGCGCGCATCGACGCCATGGAGCCCGCCATCCGGCGCGTGGTCCAGGGCGCTCTCGCGGCCTGGCTCGGCAACGGCGGTGGCGACTTCGTGCCCATAGCGGAGATCGTTCCCGCGCGGGTGATCGGCCAACTGCTGGGCTTACCGGAGGGGGACGCCGAGCGTCACCGCAACTGGGCGATGGTGGGCGGCGAAATGTTGGCCGGCGACGTCGACCTGGGCCGCATGCAGAGCCTGGCCCGGGAAAACGCCGGTATGGCGGAGTATCTTGGCCGTCATCTCCAAGACGCCGGAGCGGTCCCCTCTCTCCCGGCGGAAGCCTCCCTCCTCCACTTGCTCGCCGAGGCCACGCAGGAAGGTGCGCTCAGTCGCTCCGAGGCCACCGGCATCGCCATCGTGATGTTCGGTGCCGGCGGCGAATCCACCAGCGCGCTCCTCGGATCCGCGATGCGGCTGCTGGCCTCAGATGCGCTGCTGGCGACGCAGCTTCGCGAGAATCCCGAACTCATTCCGCGTTTCGTGGAAGAAGTCGTGCGCCTGGAGCCGCCGTTCAAGTTCCATTACCGCGCGGTCCGCCGTGCCTGCGAGTTTAGCGGCGTGACCCTGGAGCCGGGCGACCGGCTGATGCTGCTGTGGGTGGCGGCCAACCGCGACCCGGCCGTTTTCGAGGCCCCGGACGAGATGCGCCTGGATCGCAAGCACCCGAAACATCACCTGAGTTTTGGACGCGGGTCGCATTTCTGTGTCGGGGAACAACTGGCCCGGCTCGAGGCCCGCATCATGGTCGAGGAGGTCTTGGCCGCAACGCGGCAGATCGGGCCGGACCCGGACCACCCTGCCGTGCATGCCCATAGCATCTTCACCCGGCGCCTCGAAGCGTTGCCGATCGTCATTGACTAGGCTTCGATGAGCGAAGGAGTAGCAATGAGTGAGGTCTCGCAGAGTCTCGAGGGGCACGAATCGATCCCGGGCCGCAACTGGAAGATCTTCTCCGAAGCTCAGCTCGGCCCCGTGAAGCTCCGCAATCGCATCATCAAGGCGGCCACGTTCGAAGGAATGACCTCCAAGCACGTCGTGAGTGACGCCTTGGTTGACTTCCACACACGCATTGCCCGGGGTGGCGTCGGCATGACGACCATTGCCTATTGCGCGGTCTCTCCCGAGGGATGCGGCGCGCCCAACGAGATGATTCTCAGCAAGGATGCGATTCCGGGTCTACAGCGAATCGCCGACGCCGTTCACGCGGAGGGCGCGGCGATCTCGGCTCAGATCGGTCACGCGGGTGCGGTTGCGAGTACCACCGGAAGGCGCGGACGCTCGCCCTCGCGCATCTTCAGCCCACTCGCCATGCGCCGGACGAATCCGGTGGATCGAGACGACATCGAGCGAATCACGCAGGAGTTCGTAGACGCCGCGCGGGTCGCGCTCGAAGGGGGACTCGATGCCATCGAGCTTCACCTGGGCCACGGCTACCTGCTGAGCGAGTTTCTGAGCCCCAGTCTCAACCGCCGCGACGACGAGTACGGAGGATCGCTGGAGAATCGCGCCCGCTTTCCTCTGGCGGTGGTTCGCAGGGTTCGCGAGGCCGTGGGGACTCGGCTGGCCGTCATCGCCAAGCTCAACATGGATGACGGCGTGCCGGGCGGATTCTGGGTCGAAGAGAGCGTGCGCTTTGCTCGCATGCTCGAGAGTGACGGCGCGCTCGATGCCATCGAACTCACGGGAGGGAGTTCGTTGCAGAATCCCATGTACTTGTTCCGCGGTGAGGTGCCACTGCGAGAGATGGCCGAGAACATGCCGAGCGCGGTCAAGTGGGGCCTCCGACTCTTCGGACGCTTCTTCTTCCGCGCCTACCCCTTCGAAGAGGCGTACTTCCTCGCGTATGCGCGCCAGTTCCGCGAAGCGCTCTCGATGCCCTTGGTCCTGCTCGGGGGCATCAGTAATCTCGAAACCCTCGAGCTCGCCATGGCCGAGGGCTTCGAGTTCGCCGCCATGGGCCGGACGCTGCTCCGAGAGCCCGATCTCCCCCTCCGTTACCAGAACGGCAGTGCCACAAACTCCCTTTGCATTCATTGCAACAAGTGCATGCCGACGATCTACCAGGGCACCCACTGCGTGCTGATTGAATCCAAATGATCCTCGTGGGAAGAACTCTTCACGAGCTGAGCTGGATTTTCTGATCGGTGCAGCCGCGCGTGGAAGACTCGGCGCGCGCGAGAAACTCGGCTCTGGTTTCGGTTCAGCGCTTCACGAACCAGGACTCGACGTGCCAGGTAGCCTCCTTGCGGCGGGCCGGGAGTGTCTTTCGGCGCTCGAGCGTCCGCGGGTTCATCTGCGGTACGTCGAGATCCCGCCCCTCGCGGAATGGCAGGTTGCTGTGCTGGATCACGTACGGCGCGC
>JAYGDB010000154.1:0-12541 GCA_046583095.1 Myxococcota bacterium
AGCGAGACCGAGGACACCCGCGTCGCGAGCACCCGCATGCTCCAGAAGGCGTACAGATCGAGCGGACGCAGCAACTCGTAGGCGACGTCGCCGTCGCGGATCTGCTGCTCGAGGGTGAGGTCGTGGTTCCAGGGCAGGAAGGCAAGCAGCGCCTGGCCGAGCCACACGTAGGTGACGATGTCGGCGAAGGCCATCGGCGGCTCGGCGCTGCTCGAGCGGTAGAACGCGAGCAGGATCATGATGCGGATGAAGCCCCAGAAGAACTGGGTGACGGCCCCCGCCATGGCTGCGGCCCGGTACTGCAGCAGCATCCGATAGCGCGCCGACAGCAACGCCCGGTAGGGGGCCGTCCTCATCCGCCCTTCTCCGCGTATAGCCGCGCGACGACTTCCTCGATCGGGGGATTCTCGACGAAGAGATCCCGCACGAGGTGACGCGCAGTGATACGCGAGATCAGCTCGGTGGTCGAGACTTCTGCCGGGTCGAAGGCCAGCTGCACCCGGGCACCGTCTCGCCCGATCAACCGGACGGCCGGATCCGACACCTCCTCTCGCTCGTTGACGAGGTCGAGGGTGAGTCGACGTTCTCGCAACCCGTGCGCGCGGAGGACCGAGACCGGGCCATCCACGAGGATGTGACCGTCGCCGATCACGAGAACTCGCTCGCAGAGCGCCTCGATGTCGTCCATGTCGTGAGTCGTGAGAATTACCGTGACCCCCTGCTCGCGGTTCAGGCGCCGGACGAAGTCCCGCACCGCGAGCTTGGCGGTCGCATCGAGGCCGATGGTGGGCTCGTCGAGAAACAGCAGCGGCGGCGAGTGCAGCAGAGCAGCCGCCACGTCGCAGCGCATCCGTTGGCCGAGAGAGAGCTGGCGCACCGGGGTATCGAGCAGGGGCTCGAGGTCGAGCATGGCGATCAGCTCGTCCCGCACCGGTCGGTGCTTCTCCTCCGGGGTTCGGTAGATGTGGCGCAGCAGGTCGAACGACTCGACGACGGGCAAGTCCCACCACAGCTGGGTGCGTTGCCCGAATACCACGCCGATCCGCGCGACATACTCGGCCCGCTGCTCCCAGGGCACGAAACCGAGCACCTCACAACGGCCCGAATCGGGGACCAGGATGCCCGACAGGATCTTGATCGTGGTGGACTTGCCCGCGCCGTTCGGCCCCACGTAACCGACCAGCTCGCCCGGTTCGATCGTGAAACCGATTCCGGCGAGTGCCTCGACGCTGCGGAGCTCGCGGCGCACGACTCCCCGAATCGCTCCCCAGAGGCCTGGCCGCCGCTCTGCCACCTGAAAGCTCTTGACCAGGTCCTCGACGACGATCTGCGGCACCTGCCCTCCGTCGCGCCAACGGCCGCGACTCTAACCTGCTGCCCGAAGGCACGCACTTTGCGGGGCCTCGCGCTGAGCTTGTCATCGCAGCCCGAACCCGAAGACGGCTGGTGACGGCAGCGCATGCAAGACGGCTCCTCCCCGCGACGCAAACTGCCCCAGGCCTCTTGAAGGACACGCAGCGAAGTCTCACGATCCCGCTCCGCTCCACCTTCACGGGATCGTTTCATGCCCCCGGCTCCCTGCGCAGAAACTCGCGTCTCGGCAAGTACGCACTCGAGAAGAAGCTGGGTAGTGGAAGCTTCGCGACCGTCTGGCAGGCCCGGGACCTGGTCGAGAACCGGCGGATCGCCCTCAAGGTCGCCCATTCGCAGGTGATCGATGAGTGGGGTCCCGAGGCCGTCGAGCACGAGGCGCGCATCGCGAGCCGGCTAGGCTCGGTGCTCATCGGAAATTGCGGCCTAGCTCAAGCGTTCTCGCTAGCCCGCGTCCTGGGTCGGCGTGACAGCTTCCATCGGGTACGTGGGCTTCCCCTCCTCGGCCAGGGCGAAGAACTCGGGGCCGAAGGGATTCATCCCGCGCACGGGCATCGAGCCGCGACGGATCGTCCAGTCGAGAGGCGCAAGCTCACCGGCACGCACGAAATGTCGTTCGGCAGCTTCGGCTTGGCCCTGCTGACTCAAGTGCCACGCGAGCGCGTGCTCGACGCGAGAGAGCTCACTCTCGCGGGTCGGGGGCAATCCCAGCTTGCGCACCTGGTCGCTGGGCAGCGCTCCCTCCCCGGTGCGTACCCAGGCGCGGATCATGTCGAGGTACGGAGCCGATCGCTTGCCGTGGAAGGCCGTGAAGGTGTCGGTGCCGAACTGGGCGTCGTGGGGACGGCAGATACGTCCCTCCTCGTCGATCCAGACGAGCGTTGGGACGTTCACGATGTGATAGCGCTCGGCGAGGATGTGCTCGGTGTCGATCAGGCTCGGGTGGGTCGGGCCCACCTCCTCGAGGATCGGCACGACATCTTCGACCCGGCGATCGAGGGCCACGGTGATGGGCACGAAGCCCTGGTCCCCCAGTTCTTCGTACAGTGCCTGCCAGACCGGCAGGTCGGCCCGGCAGCCTCACCAGGACGCGTACGCGATCAGGAGCACCTTCTTGCCACGCTGCTCCGAGAGCGTGTGGAACTCACCCGAGACATCGGGCAGCGAGAAGTCGGGGGCATCGCAACTGTCGAGTTCGGCCGCGCGATCCGTATGCGCCGTCCCCAAGGCGGCCGCCCCCGCCTCGACGTCCACCGCGATCGGCAGCCCCAACGCGTCGGCAAGCGCCTCGAGATCGATGCCCCGCTCATCGGCCAGCGCACCGCGATCGCCAACCGGAACGCAGACGTCGCCGCGGCACAGTCCCTCGTCGCGAAGCTGCCAGCCCAGTACTTCGCCGACCGTCTCGGGAGCGAGACGGACGCGATCTCCTTCGATCACCGCCTTCACCCGTGCGCGGCCGTCACGGTGAATCAACTCGAAGCCTGCGGGCATCGGGTGCTCCTCCGGTCACAAGCATAGAGTCGTACGCCGGACTCTGCTCCGACCCACACAGCGAACTGTCATCTGAGGGCCTGTCGCCACGCTCGTGAACGGGCAACGCCACGGTGACAGAAGGCTGCCAATTTTCCGCGACACAATCCCGTCCATATTGCCACCTATAACCTTGATTTCCACGACTCTCCGTGATCCAATCTCAGTAGAGCCAAGGCGGATCCCCGCACCGTCGCTGAAGATCAACTGAATAGGGGAATCCGTGATGCAGAGAGCCGTATCTAGCGCGCGTTCGTATCGATCGCTTCTGATACAGGCAGCAACAGTCACTGCACTGGCGACCGGGCTCAGCCTGCCGGCCTTCGGCCAGGCGGATTTCATGACCTTCGAGAGCGGACCGGTTCGGCCGGTTGCGCTCTCGCCCGACGGCAGCCAACTCTTCGTTACCAACATCCCGGACAACCGGCTCGAAATCTTCGATGTCGCTGCCGGCGGCCTCACCCATGCAGACTCGGTGCAAGTCGGCATGGAGCCGGTCGCGGTCGCCGCTCGTACGAACGACGAGATCTGGGTGGTCAATCACCTCTCCGACAGCATCAGCATCATCGACCTGACGACGACGCCGATCCGTGTGACCCGAACGCTCTTGGTGGGTGACGAGCCACGAGACATCGTGTTTGCCGGCACCGGCGGAAACCGCGCCTTCATCACGACGGCACACCGGGGACAACATCGAACGCACAGCTCGATCGCTGGCGTGAAGGGCGCCGGTGATCCGCAGTTCACCACGGAGGGCATTGGCCGGTCCGACGTCTGGGTCTTCGACGCGCTCGCTCTGGACAGCACCATCGGTGGAACCCCTGTCGAAATCCTGAGCTTCTTCGGTGACACCCCGCGCGCGCTGGCCGCGACGGCCGACGGCGGAACGGTCTACGCGGCGGTCTTCCACTCGGGCAACCAGACGACTGCGATCATCGAGACCTCCGTCTGCGACGGCTTTGGTGGAGCCAGCGCGTGCAGCATCGGCGGTGCCAACGCGCCCGGCGGGGTGCCGGATCCCGATGACAACTTCCTTGGAGAGGACGCTCCCGAGACGGGTCTCGTCGTGAAGTTCCACGCAGCCAGCGGCGAGTGGCGCGACACCCTGAACCGGGACTGGAGCGACCTCGTGCGCTTCAACCTGCCCGATCACGATGTCTTCTCGATCGACGCCAACAGCCTGGCCGACGCGTCGGTCGTCGAATTCGACCACGTCGGTACGATCCTCTTCAACATGGTCGTCAACCCGATCTCCGGCAAGGTCTACGTGACCAACACCGACCAGCGGAACGAAGTGCGCTTCGAGGGGCCCGGCGACCACGGCGGATCGACCGTCCAGGGCAATCTTGCCCAGAGCCGGATCACGGTGCTCGATCCCGCAGGGCCGTCGGTCGACGCTCAACATCTGAATCAGCACATCGACTACTCGCTGCTGCACACGGACGCGGGGGCCAACCATGTGCTGATCGATGCGCAGATCCCCCACAGCCTCTCGACGCCCCTTCAGCCGGTGGTCTCGAGCGATGGCACCACGATCTACATGGCCGCCTTCGGCTCCTCGAAGATCGGCGTCTTCGACAGCACGGACATCGAAGACGCGGCCTTCGAGGCGAACTTCGATCCGACCGTGGAGAGTGCCAACTACATCTCGACGGACGGAGGGCCCGCCGGCCTGGCCCTCGACGAGACGAACGACAGGCTCTATGTCCTGACCCGCTTCAACAACTCGGTGTCCTCGATCGACACGGGAACGGGCAACACGCTACAGACGGTCGCGCTACACAACCCCGAGCCCGACGCCGTGGTCGAAGGGCGCCCGGTCCTCTACGACGCCGCAAGGACCTCGGGCAACGGCGAAGCATCCTGCGCGAGCTGCCACATCTTCGGCGACATGGACAGCCAGATCTGGAACCTCGGCGATCCGGACGGAGCCGAAACGATGAACCCGCAGCCGGCGATCGTGGGTGGCGGCGTTGACTTCCACCCGATGAAGGGCCCGATGACCACCCAGACCCTGCGCGGCCTGAAATTCAATGGCGGAATGCACTGGCGCGGCGACCGCACGAACGGCTTCTTCGGCATTGACCTCTGCAACTCCTTCATCGGGGCCGAATGCGACGAAGACCTCTCCTTCAACAACTTCATCGTCGCCTTCGAGGGTCTCGTCGGGCACGAGGGGGTGATCGCGACCTCCGAAATGCAGAGCTTCACGAACTTCAGTCTCGAAATCGCGCTGCCACCGAACCCGGTACGGGCCCTCGACAACGAACTGACCCCTGACCAGCTGATCGGCCGGGGCCTGTGGGGCGAGCCAGGGACCGATGCAGGCGTCTTCTCCTGCAACGACTGCCACGAACTCTCACCCTTCGACGGGCACTTCGGAACCCAGGGGGCGCAGAGCCTGGAGGGCGAGACCCAGGAGTTCAAGATTCCTCACAATCGCAATGACTATCAGAAGATCGGCATGTTCGGCATCTCGGCGAACGGCGGTGTCTTCCTGGGCGACCAGGTCCGCGGCTCGGGTTTCCTGCACGACGGCACGGTCGATACGATGAAGAACTTCCTGTCGTCGTCGGTCTTCGTGCTGACCCCGGCCGAGGAGGACAGTCTCGAGCAGTTCCTCCTGGCCTTCGACAGTGACCTCGCGCCGATGGTGGGCCAGCAGGTCACCCTCGACTCGACGAATGCCGGAGTCGCAGGCCCACGGATCGACGAGATGATCACCTCGGCGGACGACACCTTCAACTCGCTGCTCCTGGGCGGCGTGTCGACGGAGTGCGATCTGATCGTCAAGGGAACCGTATCCGGTGCACCGCGGGGCTGGGTGCGTCTCCCGAGCGGCCTGTTCTTGGACGACCTCGGCAATACGAATACCGACACCGAGGTTCGTGCCTTCGCCGCTTCGGACGGCCCCCTCACATACACGGCCGTGCCCCCGGGCTCCGGACTGCGGATGGGAACGGACCGCGATACGGACGACCTGGGCGACGGGGTCGAGACGAACACCGGCATCTTCGTCAGCGCGAGTAACACCGGGACCGACCCCGCTAACAAGGACACCGACGGAGACGGCTTCGAGGACGGTTTCGAAGTGGCCAACGGCACCGATCCGAACAACCCGAACTCGGACCCGACCAAGGTGCCGGCACTCGACGGATCGAGCCTCCTCGTGACTGTGCTGCTGCTCCTCACCACGGGCTTCCTGCTGCGACGGCGGCTCGTGGAGGTCCCGACCCGCTAGGTCGCGAGAGGATCGCGGGCAATCGATCGGGGCGGAGAGCCAACTCTCCGCCCCGATACTCGTTTCGGGAGTCGCCCGGACGGGCTACGCTCGGCCGCCGCCCGCCCCCGCAGCACTCGACCACCGGAACCGCAACGGGTATGGACTACGAAGCCACGCTCACGGAAGCGCGCGAGAAGATCGAAGCGTGCCCTGACGCGAGTGCCCTCAGAGACGTCGAGCGCCACTACCTCGGCCGCAAGGGGGCCGTTGCGGATCTACTCGGGTCCATAGGCGAACTCCCTCCCGAGGAGCGCAAGGCCGTCGGCCAGGGCGCAAACCGCCTCAAGCAGGCGATCCAGGAGATCGTGGACGCGCGTGCGTCGGTGCTCGACTCCGAGAGCCTCGAGGCCGAGCGAACCGCCGGCGGCTTCGACCCGACGCTGCCTCCTGCCCGTCTCGCGACCGGCTCCCTGCATCCGATCACGCAGGTAACCCGAGAGCTCGAGGATCTCTTCATCTCGATGGGGTACAGCGTCCTCGACGGCCCGGAAATCGAACTCGACTACTACAACTTCGAGGCCCTGAACATCCCCAAGGATCACCCCGCCCGGGACAGCCACGACACCTTCTTCTGCGATTCGGAAGGGCACCTGGTCTTGCGGACCCACACGTCGCCCGTCCAGGTGCGCGCGATGGAGCAGCTGGAGCCCCCGTTTCGCGTGATCGTCCCCGGCAGGTGCTTCCGCCAGGAGACGACGAACGCGAGCCACGACCACACCTTCTACCAGATGGAGGGGATGGTCGTGGCACGGGACATCTCGGTCGGCCACCTGATCGGTGCCATGCGCACGCTGCTGCGCGGGATCTTCGGTCGGGATCTGGAGGTGCGGCTCAGGCCCGGTTATTTCCCGTTCGTCGAGCCGGGCTTCGAGCTGGACGCTCGTTGTCCGTTCTGCGAAAGCGGCTGCAGCGTGTGCAAGAAAACCACCTGGGTAGAGCTGCTCCCGTGCGGTCTCGTGCACCCGAACGTGCTGCAGGCCGGCGGGATCGACCCCGAGGAGTGGAGCGGCTTCGCGTTCGGACTCGGTCTCTCTCGGCTGGTGATGCTCCGCTACGGCGTCGACGATATTCGGCATCTCTTCGGGGGCGACCTGCGCTTCCTGGAGCAGTTCTGATGTACGTCTCCTATCGCTGGCTGGCGCGGCACGTCGATCTCTCCGGCATCTCCGCCGAGGAGCTGGCGGAGGATCTCACCCTCTCCACCGCGGAGGTGGAGGGGATCGAGCGCTTCGCTCCGCAGCTCTCGAACGTCGTGGTCGGTCACGTCGTGAAACGGGATCCGCATCCCAACGCCGACAAGCTCTCGGCCTGCGAGGTAGACGTCGGCGACGCGGCGACGCTGCAGATCGTCTGCGGCGCACCGAATGTCGATGCCGGACAGCAGGTGGCGGTCGCCACAGTGGGCACGCTGCTGCCCGGCGACTTCAAGATCAAGAAATCACGGATCCGTGGCGTCGAGTCCCAGGGAATGATCTGTTCGGTGGCCGAGCTGGAGCTCGGTGATGAGCACGACGGCATCTGGGTGCTGCCCGACGACGCCGAGACCGGGAAGTCCGTCGCCGACGCTCTCGGGATCGAGGACTGGGCGATCGAGATCGACAACAAGTCCCTGACCCATCGGCCCGATCTCTGGGGACACCGGGGGATCGCTGCCGAGGTGGCCGCCATCTACCGCCGCGAGCTACTGCCGCTCGATAGCTCGCTTCCGGAGACTGGCGACGGCGAACCCTTCCCGCTGACCGTCGAATCGGACGCCTGCAGCCGCTACCTCGGCCTGCTCGTGGAAGGCGCCCGGACCGAGCCGTCGCCGGACTGGTTGCGCTGGCTGCTGCTCGCCGTCGGACAGCGCCCGATCGACCTGATCGTGGATCTCTCGAACTTCGTGATGCTCGATCTCGGCCAGCCGAACCACACCTTCGACGCGAATCGGCTCGCCGAGGAAGGCATCGTCGTGCGCAACGCACGCAGGGACGAAGCCATGACCACTCTCGACGGAGAGGCTCGCAAGCTCGCGCCCTCGGACCTGCTGATCTGTTCGGGCGACACACCGGTCGCGCTGGCTGGGATCATGGGCGGTGAGGAGTCGAAAGTCGGCGAGGACACCAGTCGGCTCCTGCTCGAGGTCGCCACCTTCGACGCAGCAACGGTGCGGCGCACCTCGACCCGGCTCGGGCTGCGCACCGATTCCTCCTCGCGCTTCGAGAAGAGCCTCGATCCCACCCTGCCCGCGAGGGCCGCGGGACACTTCTCGAGATTGCTTTCGCAGCTGCAGCCGGGCGTGACCTTCCCGGCGCGCATCTCGGACGCGGGCGAGTTTCGCGATCCCGCCCGACAGATCGCGCTGCGGCCGGCCCGGGTCCGTTCCGCCCTCGGCGTCGAGATCGACGACGGTGAAATCACCGACATCCTCACGCGGCTCGGGTTCGAGGTGACGGGCAGCGGAGACGAATCGTTCGGCGTCGCGGTGCCGTCAGCACGCGCCACCAAGGACATCACGATGGAGCAGGACCTGGTCGAGGAGATCGGGCGCATCCATCGATACGGGAACATCCCCGAGCAGACCATGCAAGCGGCGGTGGCGCCGCCGAAGCCGGATCCCCGCCGAACGCTCGTGCGTGTGATCCAGGATCGGCTGGCTGGACCGGCGCGCTTCCACGAAGTGCTGAGCCACTCCTTCGTGGCCGACGCGATGCTCGAGAAAATCCACCACGCGCAGCTTCCGCACGAGCGTGTACAGAATCCGATGGACAAGGAAGAGTCTCGGGTACGGCGCTCGGTGCTGCCCTCTCTGCTCGAAGCCCTGGAGCCGAACCGGCGCCAGCGGCTCGACGTGCGCCTCTTCGAGATCGGCAAGGGATACCACCCCGACGTGCGGAGCGAGCGCGGCGAGCCGAAAGAGGTCCACCAGTTGGCCATCGTGTGGGCGTCGTCGCCCGATGTCGTCGGCGAGAGCTTTGACGACGATCGCTTCCACCAACTCCTCGGCGTCGTCGGCGACCTGCTCGAAACCGTGGGCGTGGGGGCCCCTGCCTGGACGCCACCCGAGACCGACGCCGACCGGCCGACCTGGGCGCACCCCAGCCGCTGTCTGCTGGCGCGCTTCGACGGCATCGACGTGCCCGGGGCGACCGTTGCGACCCTCGAGCCCGGGATCGCCCGGGCCGTCGGACTCGCGGACGAACTCACGAGCGACGTCGCCGTCGCCGAGATCTCCATCGACACCCTCGTCGAGACCGAGCGACGCGTTCGACCCTACACGCCCATTCCTCGCTATCCGGGGGTGAAGCTGGATGTCGCGGTCGATCTACCGGAAGCCACCGCAGCCGCAGAGCTCGTCGCCGTGATCGAAACATCCGGCAAGGGCCAGGTGGCGTCCAGCGAGCTGTTCGACGTGTACCGTGGCAAGAATGTTGCCCCGGGCCGCAAGTCCCTCGCCTACCACGTGCTGCTCCAGTCGCCATCGAAGACTCTCACCGACAAGGACCAGGCGAAGTTCCTCAGCCGTCTCGAACGCGGCCTGGAGGCGCTCGACGCAAAGCTCCGACGCTGAGGGGAGAGCCCTCAGCGCAAACAAGAGCCCTCAGCCCAGACAAGAACCCTCAGCCCGGACAAAGCCCTCAGCCCAGACAAGAGCCCTCAGCCCGGACAAAAGCCCTCGACCGAAACAGAGTAGAATGCGCCCATGGCGCAGCTCGACGCGAATCTCGAGGACCAGATCCGCATCGTCCGAAGCTGGATCGAAGAAGCCAATCACATCGTGGTGCTCACCGGCGCCGGCATCTCGACGGATTCGGGCATTCCGGACTTCCGCGGCCCCCAGGGCCTCTGGACCAAGAACCCCGAGGCCGAGAAGATGGCGACGCTGCAGAACTACATGGCCGAGCCCGAGGTGCGCAAGCGCGCCTGGAAGACGCGGGGCAGCACCTTCGCAAAGCGCGCCGAGCCGAACGTCGGCCACCACGCGCTCGTAGAACTCGAGCGGCGCGACAAGCTCGAGCTCCTCATCACCCAGAACGTCGACGGCCTGCACGTCGACGCGGGCACCAGCCCGGACCGCGTCGTGGAGATCCACGGCACGATTCGCGAGGTGATCTGCATGGAGTGCGGCAACCGCAACCCGATGCAGTACGCGCTCGATCGCGTGGAGGCGGGAGAGGAGGACCCTCCCTGCGAGAAGTGCGGCGGAATTCTCAAGTCGGCGACGATCTCGTTCGGCCAGGGCCTGGTCGCCGAGGACCTTGCGCGCTCCGAGCAGGCCGCGCAGACCTGCGACCTGATGTTCGCGATCGGCACTACCCTGGGCGTATACCCGATCGCCGCGGTCGTCCCAATCGCGAAGCAATCCGGCGCGCGGGTCGTGATCCTGAACGCAGACCCAACCGAGATGGATCACATCGCCGACGTCATCCTGCGTGGCGGCATCGCGGATCTGCTGCCCCTGATCGTTGCCACCTGAGGCGCTAGCGCAGCCGTACGGCCACGTGGCTGGCGTACTGCTCGAAGCCGAGGCTCCGGGCGATCCCGAGGGCGGGTTGGTTCTCCATCAGGGTCTGGTAAGTGAGCACCTTGCCGGCCTCGAGAGCTCGGCTCACGACGGCGCTCACGACGGCCTTGCCGCAGCCCGTGCGCCGGCGCTCTGGGTGGGTGGCGACGTCGGGGCCGACCGTCTCCGGCCCCCAGCTCGTGAGGCTCGCCGCCGCCAGGAGTGCGTCATCTTCGAACCAGCCGAAGGCGCCGGGCGCGTCCAGCGAGAGAGAAGCGTCCTCCCAAGCCTGGTCTCCGCACGCCGCTTGCAAGGCGCGAACGGCCTGCGCGTCGGAAGCCTCGATCGAACGCACCTCCCGAGCTGCATGGGCACGGAAGCGTGTCGGCTCGAGGTGGCCGTGGAACGCCGGGCCGACGGTGCCCGCAAGCGCTTCGCCGAATACCGTCGCCAACCCCTCTTCCGAAAGCAGGGCGTCGAAGGTGTGCTCGGAGAGGGCTTCGCGGAGCGGCTCCAGCCAGCGCGCGGGCGCCGACACAATGCACGCCGCGCCCCGCGCGAAGAACCAGACGCCCGAGAAGTTGCCGAGACCGACATGGGGCACCACCTGCGCGCCCGGCTCGTCGAGCGCCTCGATCGGAGTGCCGAAGAAGCCCGCCCAGAACGCGGTGATTCGGCGGGCGGAAGACACGACGCGGTCAGGCGAGGAGAGAGAGTGTCAGCTCGCGCCGACGCGTCCGGACCACGTCCTCGGACTCCTCCTCGACCACCTCGTCGGGCTCGATCCGGAAGATCGTCTGTCCCGCCTTCACGACCGAGCCATCCCCGTCCTGCATGCAACACTCGACGAGCGTGCCCGAGAACGGCGCGAGCACCTTGTTGAACATCTTCATCACTTCGATCACGCAGAGCGGCTGGCCTTCCTCGAAGTGCTGGCCCGCCTCGATCAGAGGAGGCAGGTGGGGAGCCTCTCGCGCGTAGAAGGCACCGCCGCTGGGTGCGACGATCTCGTCCGCGGTCGCCGTCGGGGGCGGCGCAAGCCGGCGCGTCAGGGTCTCGACCTCGGAGTCTTCCGCGCCTTCCCGGAAGCGCTGCGGAAAGACCGGCTCCAGAGCCTTGTCGACGGTCACGTCCTGGAAGCCAGCACGCACGCCGATCCGTGGGATCACGAGGAGCAAATCGAGGCCGAGTTGAAAGCCACGGTGCGCTGCCACGCAGCGCTGCCACAGGGCGTCGTCCTGGCCGGCCACCTCGGCGTTCGAATCCGCTTCGAAGAGCGCCTCGAGGGCCGGCCATTCCCGGATGCCGGTCCGCTCCGAAACCTCTTCGTAGAAATCGAGGGCCGAGCAAAGCTGGTCCCAGTCGTCTGCCCAGATCTTGGTCACGGGCGGCTTGGACGCCGTGAAGTCCATGTCGAGGTAGTGGTACAGCTCGCGCAGGAAGACGATCGGGTTGTCGGCGAAGCGGATGCGCTCGCCTTCGACCTGCCACATGCGTCCGCCCGTCAGGCCGAGAAAGCCCGCCAGCGCGTGCGCGTCGCCGAGCAGCCGTTGCATGGGACGCAACAGCAAGGTCTCCTTGGCGGCAAAGACCTTACGCGCCTCGCTGTCCGTAAGACCCGTGAGCCTCTCGCTGGCCGCCAGTTCGAGATCGACGTCCTGGGCCACCTCCTGCAAGGCACCCACAGCGGCCAACCAGTTGGTGAGGAAGCCGGTATCGGGCTTCAGCATCGGCTCGACGCCGAGAATCCAGTTGATCAGGCCGTACTGCACGGCACAGTTCGTCTGCAGGTCCGCCCCGCGGATCGACATCCGTCGCAGGATCTCGGACATTTTCTCGAGGTTGTTCGCCCGGGAGGTCCCGTCTGCGAG
>JAYGDB010000207.1:0-21043 GCA_046583095.1 Myxococcota bacterium
GTCTCGAAGAGAGACGAGATGCGGGTGCGCGGGGGCCGGAGCCGTTCACCTCTCGGGTGGGTGTGCGGTGACGCCGCGAACGTGAGGCGCATTCGATCCATCTTGCTCTTGTTTCGATTTCCTCCCGATTACGCGGGGGGTAGTCTCCAGGCCAGCCGACTCATGGAGCAGCTCGCCGATCACGACGTGGATGTGTGCGCGCTTACCCAGCTGCCCGAGAGCGGCAAGGGAGCCCGCCGCGAGCAAGCCTTCGGCGGCCGTGTCATTCGCTTCCGGGTCTTCGGTGGGCTGTGGTTGCGAGATATCGTGCTCTCGATCCGGGCGGGATGGTGGCTCGTCGCCCACTCGGAATGGGACATCTTGCACTTGAGTGGGTTCTCGTACTTCGGCGTGTTGCCGGTTCTCGTCGCCAAGCTCAAGCGTCGTCCCGTACTGATCAAGACGACCGTGCTCGGCAGCAACGGCGCTTTCAATCCCGGACGGAGCTGGATCGCGCGGGAGCTCCTGGGTACCTACGCTCGGGCAGACGCGATCGTCGCGCTCTCCCAGGCCCTCGAAAACGCTCTGCTCGGCGAGGACCGGATCGCGGGCGAGATCCTCCAGATTCCCAACGGAGTCGATATCGATCTATTCCGGCCGGCGCGGGCCGGTGAGCGTGACCTTGCACGGCAGGCCTTCGGGTTGTCTCGGAACGCCACGGTCATCGTGACCTGCGGCATGCTCTACCCGCGAAAGAACGTGATCGCGCTGGTGCAGGCGGCGGCTGCCATGAAGACCCGTCCTGTGTGCGTCGCGATGGTGGGGCCCCCAGGCCCGGACGCCGAGTATTTGGAGCAGCTGGATGCGGAGATCGCGAAGCTCCCGGAAGGCGTCGAAGTGCGGCTCCTCGGCTCTCTCGAGCCGGACCGGCTCGCAGAGCTGCAGCGGGCCGGCGATATTTACGTGCTGATGTCCCGCGCCGAGGGCCTGCCCAACACCCTGCTCGAGGGGATGGCGACTGGTCTCGCTTGCGTTGCCAGCGACGTTCCGGGCTCTGCCGATGTGCTGGCCGAAGGCGGCGGACTGCTCGTGCCCCTCGACGACGACGCGCGCCTCGTGGAGGTGCTCGATCGTCTCGTTCAGGACGAGGACGAGCGCAGCCAGTTGGGGGCCGAAGCGCGGAGGCTGATCCTCGACCGCTATGCTTTCTCGATCATCGCTTCTCGCTACCGCCAGCTCTACGACTGGTTGCTCGGCGACCGCACGCGCTCGCCTCGATGAAGATTCTCGTCAACGCATTGGCATGTCGCGTGGCAGGAGCGCGGACCGTCGCGCTGAACTTCCTGCGTTGCTACCGCGACGGCGACTTCGATCACGAACTGGTCGTGTACGCGCCCGCGCAGTGCGGCTACGAGGCGCTCGAAGCGCCCAACGTGCACATCCATCTGGTTCCGAACATCGTGCACCGCGCGCCCGCCCGGCCGTGGGTCGACAACGTCTGGATGAAACGGGTTCTCGAGGATGTGAAGCCGGACGTGATGTTCGCGCTGGGCAGCATCGCCTACCCGACCGTTCTGCCGCAGCTGGTCCTGTACCACTGGCCCTATGCGATCTATCCCGAGGACGAGGTGTGGCAGCGGCTGTCGTTCGCGAACCGCACGAGTCGCCGGATCAAGCGCTGGCTCTTTGGGCGGCGTGCTCCGTTCGCATCGCGCTTTGCGGCCCAGACCGAGACCGCTCGGCTGCGACTCGAACGGCTCTGGAGCCTTTCGAACGTCTCGGTGGTTCCGAACGCGGTGTCCGTAGGGTTGGACCCCGGCAGCCGTCGCCCTAGCTGCTTGCCCGAGGGTGTCCCAGCAGAGGGAAAACGCCTGCTCCTGTGTCTGACCCGCTACTACCCCCACAAGAACCTGGAGGTCCTGCTCGAACTGGGTCGCCGGATCCTCGATACGGGCGCGCCCTTCGTCGTGCTGCTCACCGTCTCCGAGGACCAGGGGTCTGCGGTGTCGGCGCTGCTTCGCGCCATCGAACGGGAGGGGTTGGGCGATGTGGTCGTCAACCTGGGCACGGTGCCGATGGACCAGGTACCCGCCCTCCATCTTGCCTGCGACGGGCTCTTGCTGCCGACGATTCTCGAGTCGTTCTCCGGCACCTATGTCGAGTCGATGCACTGGGAGCGCCCGGTCTTTACCTCTGACCGGGACTTCGCCCGGGATGTCTGCGGCGACGCCGGGTGGTATTTCGATCCCCTCGATCCGGACGACATCCTGTCGGTCCTGCATGCCGCCTTCGACGATCCGGTCGAGTTGCAGCGGCGCATCTCCCTGGGACGCGAGCGCAGCGAGAGCTTCCCGACCTGGCCGGAGGTGGCCGCGCGCTACGTGGAACTGCTGGAGAGCGTGGCGGAGGAGGGGGGCGCGTGAGCCCGCGCGGATCCTCCGCCAGACTTCACTCGGCAACCCGCGTGCGCTGGTTGCTGCTGATCGCGATTAGCTTGATCCTGCTGCTTGGGGCGGAACTCGCGCTCCGCATCTTCGTCAACTACGACAGCAAGTGGAATCTCCGGATCGGTGCGGGCAAGCAGTTCGACCCGGTGGCCCAGTTTCGCAACAGACCCGACTACCGCTTTCGCAGCGGAGCCACGACGAACGAGCGTGGCTACTTCGCGCCGCCCAATCTGAGCCGCGCGAATCCGACCGATCGGCTGCGACTGATCTTCATGGGCGACTCCGTGTCCTTCCTTCCGACGACCGATAATCACCCGAATCAGCTCGAGCGTCTGCTTCGCGAGCGAGGATTCGCGGTCGAGAAGCTGAACGCCGCCGTTCCTGGCTTTGCCAGCCACAACGTCCGCGCCCTTTTCGAGAACGAGATCTCGGAGTACGAGGCGGATCTCTTCCTGCTGAACGTTGGCTGGAACGATCTCGGCCAGTTCGGTCCCGAGGGGCTTCCCTACAAACGGCACACGGTGGGTTACGAGGTCTCCGCCCTAGAGCGCCTCTTCGCCAACGTGTACCTGGTTCGGGTCCCCTACGCCTTGGCTCGCTTCATGGGGCGTTTCGAACTCGCGTTCGATGCGCCGCTGGGCGAGGAGGATGCCCAACTCTACGACGACTACGACCCGCAGCACTACTACGAGAACCTCTCGGCGATACTGACGCTCGCGACCGAGCGCTATCCGCGGGTTTTCGTGATGAACCTAGCCACCCTCACGAGCGAGGACCCGAGCCGGCATCAGCTCGAGACCGCGCACTTCCCGGTGGGAATGGACAAGAACATGCGCAAGCTCCACCGTCTGGTCCGGCGCTACAACGAGACCATCGAACGCGTTGCGAAGGAGAGCGGCGTTCCGGTGATCGACCTGTATTCGGCCTTCCAGAACGACGAAGCACGTCTGCTGATGAACGACAGCTGTCACGTCGACGCCCACGGAGCCGAGTTGATCGCTCACACCGTCCTCGGGGTGATCGAAGCGAGTCTGCCCGCCGCCGACGAGTATCCGGCACGGCTCTGATGGCGAGCCTGCGCAAGCTGCCGTACGTCTCCCCGCTGTAGCGACTCTGCGGCTGCACGGTGTGATGACCCGCCACGCCGGGCGTCACCCGTAGCGACAGCACGGCAAGCAATCAGGACGCACATCCGCCGCCCTCGGCTCGGACTCGCTGGGGGTCCTCCCGCGGTGCGAACTAGATTCTACCGGGGCGGCTGCGACTCGAGAGTGTAGATGCGCAGCCGATCGGTCGACGTCACCGCCCGATCCAGCTCCACGGTCGGGTTGCGGCGAAGCGACGCGAGGAAAGCCTCATTGCGACGGGAATCCTCGCGCCAGAACTGCGAATCGGCGCGGTCGAGGAGCACCAGGACGACCTTTCCGTGGCGCCTGAGCAGGAATTCGACGCCTTCGCTGGTCATCGAATCTCGTCGCATCGGGATGTGAGGCGAGCGCATCAGGTCGATGAACTTCCCGGTGGCACCCCAGTTGGTGATGACGACCGGCGCCTCGAGAGTATGCCGTTCGATCTCGGTGCGGATCTCCGCCTGGGTCCGGCTCCAGCCGGCGTGTCCCCAGTGAACGAGGCCCGTTCCGAGGGCCAGGGTTACGAACCACGAGGCGAGTCCGATCCTCGCAGCACGCCCCAGGGTCCGCTGCCGGTCGGGTCGTTGTCGCCCGAGCAGTGAACGCCAGGCCCGGGGCGCGGCTTCCGCAGCGGCGAATGCCAGCAGCGGCAGCAGGGGAATGAAGTACCGCAACGACAGGATGAGACGCTTCTCGAGCGGGCTTGCCGACATGCTGAAGCCCTGGAAGAGATAGAAGAAGAAGAAGAGCAGAACCGTGATGCGCACCTCGACGCGCCGCGTCCCCCGGTACCCGAGTGCGAAGGCGAGCCCCCCTGGAACAAAGACCAGCAGCGCCAGCAGGTAGAGAGGCAGTCGCGCACCGATCGTCTGCGGCGAGAAGGGGTAGACGTCCTTGCTGTAGAAGGGGTCCCCGAAGGCGAGCCATGCGGCCAGGCATCGCAGGCCCACGCCGACGAGTCCGCCCGTCACGAGCGCCCAGGCTCCCCGCTCGCGCCGCAGCACGGCACCGGCGAAGAGAGGCGCGAACAACAGGCAGTTCGAGTCGCGGATCGCCATCGAGGCGCCGGCGACGACCCCCGACGCGAACCAGGGAAGCCATCCGCGCTCGAGTCCCCGCCAGAAGAGCCAGAGTCCGAGCGCCGCCACGGCCATACTCGGGACGTCGCTCATCGCCAAGCGCGTCATCACGAGGGCGGGCGGATAGCCGAGCACCAAGGCCGCGAACAGCGGCGAGTGACCCTCGTCCTGGAGCCAGCGCGCCGTGATGAGGACGCCGACCAGGAGGCACAGGAAGGAGCTCATGAAGGCGCCCTTCCAGCCGGCGAGCCAAACGAAAGGAGTCATCAGCATCGCGGTTCCGACCGGGTAGAGGATCGTCGTGACATCCTCGAGTTCGCCGGTGAAGGGATTGGGGCGCGTGAGCCTCGTCGTGCCCTCGAGCAGCAGCCGGGCCTCGCGAATGTAGTTGCCCTCGTCGCTGACGGTGATGACGCTCGGGTAGTAGGCGGCGAACCCGATCGCGTAGACGGCGAGCAGTGCGATCAACAGCCCCCATGCCTGTCGCGGCTCGTTGATGGAGATTGAGGGCAGCATCGGGATCCCGTCGCTCCGGGGAGGGCGGGCCCAGTGTGCCACGGTCATGCCGCGACGCACCTATCTTCGCGCGGCCTGCACCGGATCCCTGTGATGACGTTCGTGGGGGGCCAGACCCTCGACGACACCCCGGGGCCCGGTTTTCCCACCCTCGACGAGTTCATCTCGTTCGTGGGAGCCCTCGCGACACTCCCGCCACAGCCGTCTGCTACACCCAGTGGGGCGGTCATCCTGGGGATCCCGCCGGCCGATATACCCTTTCCCGGTACACGGAACGGGAGCGAGCGTGAGCCGAACGGTCATTCAGAGCTATCAGACGGGGACCGTCGAGCAGGTCGATCTGCCGCGACCGGCGCTGCGCCCCTACGGCGTGGTTGCCGAGACCCGCTGCTCGGTGATCAGCCCGGGCACCGAGCACGCGCTCACCGATCTGGCGCGCAAGAGCTTGCTCGGGAAGGCCCTGGCGCGGCCCGACTTGGTGCGACAAGTGCTCGACAAGGCGCGAGCCGAGGGGGTCCTTCAGGCGATGGACGTCTCCCGCCAGCGGCTCGATACGCCGATCCCGCTCGGCTACAGCGTCGTCGCGACAGTCCTCGAGGCCGGGCAGCGCGCCCACATCTCGGTGGGCCAGCGGATTGCCGGGACGGGACCGGGTTACGCGAACCACGCCGAGCTCAACTACATCCCTCGCACCCTCTGCGTGCCTGTTCCCGATGCGGTCGAGGACGAGCACGCGGCCTTTGCGGGACTCGGGGCGATCGCGCTGCACGCGGTGCGCACCTGTGAGGTCACGATCGGCGAGACGGTAGCCGTGCTCGGCGCCGGACTCCTGGGTCTTCTGGCGCAACAGATGCTGCGTGCCTCGGGCGCGCGGGTGATCGCGCTCGACCTCGATCCCCAGAAATTGACGCTGGCACGCGAGTTGGGCGCCGAGCACGCCTTCGCGAGCGACGATCCGGCGACCGCGAGCTGTCTGCGTGACGTCACGGACGGTCGGGGCGCCGACGCGGTTCTCATCTTCGCAGCGGCTCCGCAGAGCGGTGCCCCGCTGGCGCAGGCGGCCGAGATCGTGGCCGAGCGAGGGCGCGTCGTCGCACCCGGGCTCGTGCGGCTCGACGTACCCCGCAAGGCCTTCTACGAGAAGGAGGTGGTGCTGCACGTGCCGCGGGCCGCGGGGCCGGGCATGTACGACGAGAACTTCGAGTCCGGCGAGAGCCCCTATCCCATCTCGCAGGTGCGCTGGAGCGCGACACGGAACCTCGAGGCCTTCCTCGCCATGGTCGCGGACGGCTCAGTGCGGATCGATCCGTTGATCACGCATCGCATTGGCTTCGACGAGATCCTTTCCTTCTACGAGACCCTGGCGTCGGGCGAGGACGAGGGTTCGACTCTCGGGGTCGTCGTCCGGTATCCGGGAGGCGCAGCGGAGCGGAGCACGAAGACGCGCGTGGTGACGCAGCCGATCGAAGGCGTCCAGGACCGCAAGGTCGGCATCGGCGTGATCGGCAGCGGGCTCTTCACACGTACGACCCTGCTCCCCGTGCTCAGCAGGGTAGGGGGCTTCCTGCCGCGGGGGATCGCGTCGCGCGGCGGGCTCTACGCCTTCGTGTCGGCCCGCAAGTTCCACTTCTCCTATGCGACGAGCGACTACCGCGAGGTCTTGGAAGACGCCGCGATCGATGCGGTGATCGTCACGACGCAGCACGACCAGCACGCGAAGCTCGTTGTCGAAGCGCTCGGCGCCGGCAAACACGTTCTGGTGGAGAAGCCGCTCGTGCTCACTCCGCAGCAGCTGATCGAGGTACTGTCGGTCGCCGAGCAGCACCCCGGACAACTGCTGATGGTCGGCTTCAACCGCCGTTTCGCACCGACGGTCGCATTTCTCCGCGAGAAGCTTCGGGCCCTTCCGGATCCGGCCGCGATCCTGATCCGCGTGAATGCCGGCTATGTTCCGCGTAGCAGCTGGGTTCACGGCCCGAGTGGCGGGGGTCGCATCCACAGCGAGGTGTGTCACTACCTCGATCTTGTCCAGGCCCTTTCGGGGAGCCTTCCGGTGCGCGTGCACGCCGAGTCTCTTCGCAGTTCGGCCTACCAGGCGAGTGACAACGTCGCGATCAACGTGACGCTCGCCGACGGCGGCATTGCCACCATCCTGTACACGGGCGCCGGCGACAAGGGCTACTCGCGCGAGCGTGTGGAGGTCCACGGCAACGGCTGCAGCGCGGAGATTGACGGTTTCCGGACCGCCCGTTTCGTGGCCGCCGGCCGCTCGAAGTCGAAGCGGCTGATGCGGCCCGACTATGGACACGCGGGCGAGATCCGCGCGTTCCTCGAGGCGATCGCCCGAGGTGGGCCGCCGCCCGTCGAGCTCCATGAATACGCGGCGACCACGTGGGCCACCTTCGCCGTCGAAGAGTCGTTGGGTACGGGCCGGGCGGTGGCCCTCGAGGAGGTGAAGGCCGGGATCGGCGGCCGCGAGCCCGAAACAGAGTGATGCCGGAGTATGCGATCACCAGCTATCCACTGTCGCAGGAGTTTCGCAGCCGGTTCGAAGAAAGTGTGAGCGCGCGCCCGCGCTACCTGCCGCTAGCGGAGCTCCGTCGACTTCCGCTCTGGAAGCTCGTGCGCGAGCTGCGTTCGCTCCGCGGCGAGCGGCTGTTCGTGCCGCTCGAAGACGAGAGCAGTCGTGTGCTCCTGCCGGTGCTACACGGGATTGCGGCGCTGACGCGGTCGAAGCAGATCGAGGTCGTGTTTCCGGACCTCTCTCGAGTCGTCCTCCCGCGCTGGCGCTCCGCGCTGGCGCTGGCCGGCCTGGTCGGAGCGTCGCTGGCGGGTCAGGTCTCGTTGCGGCGCTGTCGTGGGGATCTACTGGAGCTTTCGCGTGCGCCACGCATCCCGGCGGGTCCCCTCGAGCCTGGCCCCCTCCTGTACCTCAAGTCGACACTGAGCCTCGGTGTGCAGGCTGGGGGGTCCGTCGCCCACACGGCCGGGGTGATCAACGCCATGCTCGCGTGCGGGCGGGACGTCGACTTCGTCTCCGCCGAGACGCCGATCCTGCTGTCCGAGGGCGTCGGACTCCGGGCCGTGCCAGCGCCGAGGGCCTACGGGCTCCCGCCCGAGGTGAACCTCTACGGCTTCCAGCACCGCTTCGCAAAGCAAGCGCGTGCCCTCTGCGACGAGCGGAACTACGCCTTCGTGTATCAGCGGCTCACGCTCGGGAGCTACGCGGGAGTCGCCGTCTCCCGTGCTGCGGGACTTCCACTCGTGCTCGAGTACAACGGGCCGGAAGCTTGGGCGGCCACGCACTGGGGAACACCGCTTCGCTACGCCCGGCTGGCGGAGCAGGCCGAAGAGGTATCGCTCGCGCACGCGCACCTCGTCGTGGTCGTCTCCGAGGTGCTGCGCGACCAACTGGTCGAGCGTGGAGTCGAGCCCGAGCGGATCGCGTTCCATCCCAATGGGATCGACCCGGAGTTCTTCGATCCCGAACGCTACGACGAAGCGGAGCGGCACGCGTTGCGCGAGCGCTACGGAATTGCCCCGGACGCGCTCGTCGTCGCCTTTCTGGGAACGTTCGGAGATTGGCATGGAGCGGAGGTGCTCGCGAGCGCGATCCGTCAGCTCGCAGCGGACGATGCTGGCTGGTTACGCCAACACAAGGTCCACTTCCTGCTGGTCGGAGATGGTCTCAAGATGCCAAGTGTGAGAGAGACGCTCTCTTCCGAAGCCTGTCTCCCGTTCTACACGCTCACGGGGCTCGTGCGTCAGGAGGACGGGCCGCTCTATCTCGCTGCGTCGGATCTGCTCCTTTCGCCCCACGTTCCGAATCCCGATGGCACGCGCTTCTTCGGCTCGCCGACGAAGCTCTTCGAGTACATGGCGATGGGTCGGGGGATCGTGGCGAGCGAGCTGGGTCAGATCGGAGAAGTCCTGGCGGGCTCTCCTCGCGTCGGCGACGGAGATCTCGATCGGCTCGAGCCAATGCCTGGCTCCGAGCAATGCGCGCTTCTCACCGCGCCGGGTGACAAGGCCGAGCTGGTGCGGGCGATCCGTTTCATGGTCGAGCACCCGAAGTGGCGAGAGGCTGCCGGGGTGCGCGCGCGGGAGCGCGCCCTGGGGAGGCTGACCTGGCGCCACCACGTCACTCACGTCCTCGACGCGCTCGAGGCCGTGCTCGCCTGATCGGCTCTGGCTGCGCCGGGAGCCGGTGAAGACGAGGGCAGTCGTGCTCAACAGCACGAAGATCGTACCGAGCGAGGGCGGCTCTCAAGAAGAGTGGCCGATCTTGACTGGCGCCCGGGTGGCGGCTGACTCGAGCATCGCGAATGTCACTCGCGAGACGTTGTCGATCTCCTCGAGCGTGAAGGGGGAGGGCCTGCTGTTCTGTACGGCCTGCACGACCTCACGGATTTCCGTGGCTTGTCCCTTGTCCTGGCCCAGGCTGCGGAAGGCGCGCCGGCCCGACAGCTCGGTGGTCCGGAAGTTCGTGCAGCGCGCAGTCCTGCCGTCGCCCGAGACCTCGAAGCGCTCCTTCGGGAGCGCTGGGTCCATGTGGGCGAGGTACTCGAGGATGCAGGTCGAGCCGTCGGGGTAGTTGAGGATTGCGAGCATCGAGTCGTCTATGTCGGTGTCGTTCGCGAGGAAGCGGGCGTAGACGGATTCACAGGACTGACCGACGAGGTAGTTGGCCAGATCGACGAAGTGCCCCATTTCGCCGATGATCCGGCCTCCCCCTTCTTCGGGGTCCATGGTCCAGGAATCGCGGGGCGGAGGTCCGGCCGCGATGTTGTAGTGGATGGAGAGTGGCCCCGACCGGGATTCGAAGAAGTTCTTGACCTCGCGTGCGTGCGACGAGAAGCGACGGTTGTAGCCGACGGCGAAGAAGGAATCTTGCTTGACGATCCGCTCCATGACTACTTGCAGGTCTTCGCGGTTGAGGGCCACGGGTTTCTCGAGCCAGACGGCCTTGTTCTCGTCCAGAGCGCGAATGGCCAGGGGCACGTGGGTGTCGTGGCGAGTTGCGATGAAGACGAGGTTGACGTTCGGATCCTTGAAGACTGCCTCCGGATTCGTCCCGCAGCCGCTGAAGCCGAACTTCTCTGCCGTGCGGCGGGCGGACGCGCCGGTCGCCGTCACCAGCGTGAGGCGGTGGACATCGCTGCGGCGATCGAGCAGGGGCAGGAGAAGCGCCTTCGCGTAGTTCCCCGCCCCGATGAAGGACACGCCGAGGGCGTCGGCTGCGGGCCGCGGGCGTCCCGGCAGCGAGAGAGTCCTCAGGGGAGAACTCTCCGCGTCGTAGCGGAAGACCACGGCGAGCGAGTCGGACCTGCCCGAAGCGAGCTCTTCGTAGGACGAGATTGCGTCCTCGAAGCTCGCCAGCTTCGTGTCGAGACGATCGATCTGGAGGTCGCCCGACTTCGTGAGCGCGAGGAATGCCTGAAGGTTGCGGTTCTCGGTCCAGCGAACGTAGGCGAGCGGGTAGTCGTTCCCCTGTTCCTCGTAGCTGCGGTCGTAGCGACCAGGGCCGTACGACATGCTCATCCGTAGGTCGAGTTCCTTGTCGTACATGGTGCGCCGGTCGATCTCGAGCGGCATGGCCCCGACGACCGCGAGCCTTCCCTTGTGACGGCAGAGATCTGCCGCGAGCTGTAGGGGGGCCGCCGTCGAGGCGGAAGCGGCCACGACCACGAAGTCCGCACCGTGGCCTCCTGTGGCGTCTTCCTTCCAGGTGGAGGGCAGGCTGTCCGGCGTTTCGCCCCACTCGGCGCCGTGATCGAGGGCCTGCTTGGCGCGGCGCTCGTTGAGGTCGACCCCGAGGACGCGGCAACCGTTCGCGCGCAGGAGCTGCACCGCGAGCTGGCCGATGAGGCCGAGGCCGACCACCGCCGCTGCCTCTCCGAGGGTCGGGTTTGCAATCCGCACGCACTGCAGTGCGATCGACCCCAGGGTCGAGAAGGCCGCTTGTTCGAGGGGCACACCCGGCGGAACCGGCGCCACGAGGTTCTCGGGGACACAGATGAGCTCCGCGTGGTTCGCGTAGCCTGCACCCGCGCATGCAACCCGGTCGCCGGGCGCGACGCTCGTGACGCCGAGGCCGACGGCCTCGACGACGCCGGCGGACGAGTAGCCGAGAGGCTGGGGCTGATCCAGACGCGTCGTCACGGTGCGGTACGTCGCCAGCGCGCCGTCGACCCTCCACTTGCTTACGACCTGCCGAACAAGATCCGGCCGCGACCGGGCCTTCGACAGCAGGGAGCTACGGGCGAAGGCCATCGAGTCTCGCTCAGTGCCCGGGGACATCACCGAGAAGTGGTTTCGCACCAACACCTGCCCGCGAAGCGGCTGGGGGTCGGGCACCTCGACGATCTCGAGATCGCCCGAACGTGCGCTCTGAAGGATCTGCTTCATGCTGTTGCTCTCTTCTCGTCAGCGACGAGGGCTGTTTCTATGCGCCCCCTCCAGCCGGGATGTGCCCGGAAGGGACCCTCGCTCTCGATCTGGTTCAGTCTCCGAAGCGAAGCCGCGCTCCCCTGGCCATCGGCGTCCACGACGGCCACCTGAACGTCATCGCTGTGTCGCACGGCCGTGACGGGGGTAGCGGTTTCTAGCATGGCCTCGCGCAGGATCGGAAGCCGTTCTTCATCGAATCCCATCAGGCGGACGGCCACCAGGTCGGCGGCGACGGGATCCGTCGCGGCGATGACGGCACCGAGCGGGCGCGCCGTGGGTGCCAGCGGGCCGTTGTTCTCACCCGCCACGATTCCGTCGAGGACGTGGAGCGCCTGGCGAACCGGCCGATTCGCGTCCAGGTGCAAGCCTTTGGCGTCGCTGTAGAGAAATGCCCGGTTCAGGTCCAGGCACATCCGCCAAGTCGTCCGGTTGCCGTGCCAGTTTCCCGCACGGATGAAGTCGTCACCCCGGGTGGCCTTCTCGGTGCGGCGGGCCAGCCGGAATAGGGCGACGCCCTTGCCTTGCTGCAGCCAGGGACGAGCCCACTCCGTGGCCTGGCTTCGCAGCCGGTCGATCCAGCGGCTCTCCGGGAATTCGTCTCCACCTTCCTGGCGTGAGCCCAGGCAGTGGTGCGGCAGCCAATTCTTGTCGCCGTTGATGCCGACGAGGTTCTTCTGGGAGAGGGTGACGCCTGTCTTCTTGTGGGTCTTGATCTTCGGGAGGTTCACGACCAGGTCGGCGGATAGGACGGTCTCCGAGAGGAGATAGTCGTTGCGGCCTCCATCGTGGTGCTCCGAGGTGGGCCCTGGGTCGTAATCGGCCCCGCGCATTCGTTGCGGATCCAGCCCCGAGCCTGCGAAGAAGCTCTGCTCGCCCAGCTCGCAGGTGCGATAGCCCGCCGGGTCCCCGGGCAGTTTCGAGCGCGAGACGACGACGCCGTCCTGGAAGCGGACAGCCTCCTGGCGGAGGTCGATCCACTGGAAGTCGAGTCCGATGCCGGCGTAGGCGGCGACGAGTTCGTCGAGGCCCACGATCTTGCGAATCTGCTCCCAGTCGCAATCCATTTGTGGGGCTTCGGCAAGGGTCAGGCTGCCATCCTTGCCTGCGGCGATCCACGCGTAGTCGGCGACGGCTCGCAGGATCGCACCGTGGGTGATGACGCAGGAGACCCCCTCTTCTTCGAGAGGGTTCCAGTGACGGATGAAGTTGGGCTTCAGGACGATCGATCCGCCGCGCGTCACGAGATCGCCGAGAGGGTTCCACGCGGGAGTGTCGTAGCGGGATTCGTCGAGCCCGAGTGCGTACAGGGCCGAACGCACTCCCGCAAATGCCGGATTGGCGGGTCCGATCTCCAGCGCATCGCCCCAGAGTTGAGAGATCTCCGGGTAGGCGGCATCGGGCGCAAAGGGCGGAGCGAGTCCGTCGTAGCTCGCCGTGGTCCGCGCGAGGCCGGCCCGAATCACCACTCTCGAATCTCCTCGATCAGGGACTTCACCGCCCGCAGCTTCCCGTTGGGCTCTCGGGGAATGGTCTCGACGAGTTCGATGTCGACGTGGATGCGCGTTCCGAGTCGGGCGTGCACCTCCCGCTCCAGGTTCTTCCGGTGCTTGTCGCTGAAGCGATCGCCCGCGACGACCCGGACTGAGATCGAGTCGACGTTCCGCTGGATGATCTGCGCTTCCTCGATCTCGTACTGCTCCTTGAAGATGTGGTCGAGGCGTCCGACGAGTCGTCCGTCCGGGGTCGATACGTAGTCTTCGATGCGGCCGTCGATGTCGAGGAAGACGTCTCCGGGGCGCCCGCACTCGCAGGTGTCCTTGAGGCGCGTGCCAACGTCTCCGATGCGGTAGCGGATGAACGGCGTCGCGACGGCGCCGAGGCCCGTCACGATCAGCGGACCCCGGACGTAGGTCTCGGTCTCTTCGACGGGCTCCACCTCGACGATGCCGTACTCCATGTCTACGTGGAGCCGGCCCAGGTCGCACGCGGTCATCGAGACGGTCTCCTCGGTCGAGTGGTAGTAGTCGCGAATCGGAGCTCCGAAGGCCTCCTCGATGGTCTCGCGCTGGAAGGCGAGCACCGACTCGGAGTGGGTGAATACGCCCTTGAGCTGGCCCGCTGCTAGGCAGCGGTTCGACTCGACCATCGCCCGGCTCACCAGGTGCAAGACCGAGGGATAGCCGTGCACGTAGGAGGCCGGCGCAGAATGGATCTCGTCGATGTACGCGGGGAGGTTCCGCTGCGACAGGTGGTACATCGAGAAGAGGGTCATCCCGGAGAGATAGTCCTGGCGCCAGAACGGGGGATCTTGCTGAGTCAGGGGAACGATCACCTGGCCGGTGAAGTTGATCACCGGGTCTTCGATCTGGACGCCGAAGTGGCGCCGCTGGCGCCACACCGCCGCATAGCCCTCGGCAATCCGCTCGGACGTGTGCCACACCGGCAGGGCCGTGCCCGTGGTGCCGCTCGTCGAGCGCATCTGCAGCCTTCTGCTCGCGACGTCGCGCGAAACGAAGTCTCTGGGGCGGGCGCGATACACCGCCTTCTCGAGGGGCGGGATCTTCGCGAGGGTCTCCTTGATGGACGACGCCGCTTCGCCGGTGTCGATCACGGGCGGCAGGAAGCGGTAGTACGGAACCTGCTTCCGAGCGCGCTCGATCAGCTGGTTGAGCAGCTCCCATTGTCTCTCACGCTGGACCCCGCTCGGGTCGTTCACCCGTTTCTCCCAGGTGTCGAGTGTCTCGTGGAAGTAGGGGGTGAAGCTGCCGAGTGAGCGGCGGTAGCCGTCGGCCGTGCAGGCGACACTCTGCAGCCCGGTGGGCAACATCGAATAGACCTGGGAGAGCAGCGGTCTCAAGGTTGATCTCCCCCGGCGGGGCCTTGCTCGGCGACGACTTGCTGCATGAAGGAGAGCATGCGTCTTGCAAGGTCATCGCGCACGAATTCGGTCTCCACCCACTCTCGGCCGCGACGGGCCATGGCGGCCGTCTCTTCTGGGGCTCGCCGACAGGCCAAGATCATCTCCGCGAGGGCCTCCGGCTGCTCCGCGTCCACGAACCGGGCCGCGTCGGCAGCTTCAATCAGCCTTCGGATCTCGCCCCTGGGCGAGCTGACGATCACCGGGCGTTCTTGGGCGCAGAACTCGAAGATCTTCGACGGAATCACGGATCTGAAGATGTCGAGGTTCCGGAGCAGGACGACCAGCAGGTCGATCGAGGCGATCCAGCCGGGGATCTCGCTGCGGGGGCGCAGGCCGAGAAGCGTGACGTTGGCGAGGTCGCGCCGCGCAGCTTCCGCCGCCAGACCCTCTCGGGCGGCGCCGTCGCCGATGATGAGGAAGTGCACATCCCGGTGGTCTCGCAGCCGCTCGGCCGCATCGAGGAGGGTCTCGACGCCGTGGGCGAGGCCGAGCGTTCCAATGTAGGCGACGAGGTACTTGTCCTTGAGCCCGTGCTTGCGGAGCAGGGCGTCATCCGGGGGTTGGCTCCGGAAGAGGGTCGGGTCGATTCCGTTGTAGACAAGTTCGATCTTCTCGGGTGCGACGCCTCGCGCAGCGATGTGGTCGATGAACGCGCCGGTGTTTACGACGATCCCTGCTGCCGAGCGGTAGAGGAGGGTCTCCACGCGCTCGAGCGTTCGCAGTAATCGACCCCGCCGCAGTTGTCCGAGTTGCGCGATCGACTCCGGCCACAGGTCGCGGACTTCCAGGACGAAGGGGGCGCCGCGCAGACGGGAGACGAGCATCCCCGCGAGGCCGCAGAAGAACTGGGGGCTGGTTGCGACGACCACATCCGGGCGCTCGGCCTTGAAGCTCAGGAGGCTCGCCGTGACTGCGAAGAGCACGTAGTTCGAGATGCGCCCGAGGAACCCCTCGTTGGCAGACAGGAACATCCAGGTTCGGATCACCCGGATGCCGTCCACGTCCTCTTCCTGTACGAGGCGATTCTCGTAGCCCTCGAACAGAACCCCGCGTGGGTGGTTCGGGACGCCCGTGATCACCGTTACGTCGTGTCCCTGCCGCACCCACTCCCGGCAGTGCTCGTGGGTGCGGCTCGCGGGCGCGTTCACCTCGGGTGGGAAGTAGTGACTGAGGAAGAGGATCCGCACTACGAGTCCGGCAGGGTCGCGGGCAGGATGGGGCCGAGATGGGCCGCAGAGCGCTCGAAGCGCGGATCGCCGCCGGCGGTTTCAGCTTCGCGGCTCATCCTCTCGCTCGCGCCTCGACTGTGGGCCACAAGTCTCGTTCCAGGACATCTGCGATGCGCGCCGAGGCGCGCCCATCCCAGAGATCCGGGACCCGGCCCGCTTTCGTCTCCCCGTCGAGGATCCCGCGCGCTGCGTTCCGGACGGCGTCGGCGTGCGAGCCCACCAGGATGTTCGTTCCCTCTTCGATGGTGATCGGGCGCTCGGTGCTGTCCCGCAGCGTGAGACACGGCACGCCGAGGGCGGTCGTCTCCTCCTGGATCCCCCCGGAGTCCGTCAAGACGAACTTGGCCTGCGACATGAGCCGCAGAAAGTCGAGGTAACCCTGGGGCTCGAGCAGCTGCAGCGCGGGCTCCTTTCCGCCGAGCAGATCTCGGATGGCTGCGCTCGTCCGCGGGTGGACGGGGAAGACGACGGGTAGCTCCCGGTGGATCTCCTCGAGCGCTTCAAAGAGCCCAGAGAGCGTGTCGCGGTCATCGACGTTGCTGGGACGGTGCAGCGTGAGGAGCGCGTACCCGCCGGCCTCGAGGCCGAGCCGCTCGAGGGTGTCGAGTTCGTTCGCCTGCGCCTGGTTGGCGCGCAGCGTGTCGATCATGACGTTCCCCACGTGGTGGATCTTCTCCTCCGCGATGCCCTCCCTCCGCAAGTTCGCGCCACCCGCGGGCTCGGTCGTGAAGCACCAGGTGGAGAGAGTGTCGGTGACGAGGCGGTTGATCTCCTCGGGCATCGATCGGTCGCCCGATCTCAGGCCGGCTTCGACATGCGCGATCGGGATCAGGAGCTTGGCGGCAGCCAGGCTGGCGGCCAGGGTGGAGTTGACGTCGCCGACGAGCAGCAGCACTTCCGGGCGCTGCGCGACCAAGAGATCCTCGATTCCTACGAGTACCTGGGCGGTCTGGGCCGCATGAGAACCGGATCCGACGGCTAGATTCACGTCGGGCTCGGGGATGCCCAGGTCCCGGAAGAAGTCCGCGGACATGGATGCGTCGTAGTGCTGGCCCGTGTGGACGAGGGTCGTCTCGAACCGCTCGCGGGTCTGCAGTTCCCGGAGCAAGGGCGCGATCTTCATGAAGTTGGGGCGGGCACCGACTAGCGCCAGGACGCGGATCTTCGAGCTTTCCAAAGTGCTGGGCTCTCCTTGGCTGCAGGATCCCTCGCGCCGCGAGTGGAGGATCTGGGATTCTAGGCGAGACCCCTGCGGGATGGTCTGTGGTCGCGACGCTCGCGTAGGTTTACTCCCCCGCGGGGATTCTGAATTGTCGCCCGCGGCGTGAGCCTGCCAGGCAGGCAAAAAGGTGAATAGCCTGTCACCATCTTGGCCGAAGAAGGAACATACTTTCTCATGAAGAGACTGTTCTTCTCATTTCCGGAAATTTCTTACACATTGAGTGAATTCTTTCCAGCAAACTTGCATAACGACGGTTGCTCTATCGGCGCCCGATCCGGTTTCGTCAAGACGCATGAATTTCTTGGGCATTCATCAGCTCGTGATGGAACCGGAACCGGCTTGGAGAGACCCCAACCCTCATGCGCTGCGTGAGGCCAACCCCGCAACAGCGGGAGGGCAGGTAGTTCATGGCTGAGAGATTTCGAGTTCTGGTGATCGACGACGATCCCGGTATCCGCGAGTACCTGAAGGCACTCGGCGACCGCCAGGGATACCAAGTCAGTGCTGCGGCCGATGGTGAAGAAGCCATCGCGAGCCTCTCCGTCTCGCGTCCCGACATCGTCACCCTCGACGCCGTGCTGCCCGGCATGGACGGACTCGAGACGCTCCGTCAGCTGAAGAAGCTGATCCCCGACACCCCGGTGATCATGCTCTCGGGGCACGGCCAGGCCCGCACGATCGTGGAAGCCATGCGCCTGGGTGCTTCCGACTTTCTCCGAAAGCCCTTCGAGGTGGAAGAGCTCGAACTCGCTTTTCAGAAGGCCCTCGAGACGCATGCACTCAAGGAGGAAGTCGAGAACCTGCGCGGTCGGGTTCGGACCGAGACAGACACCCTCGGCCTGCTCGGCGACAACCCCAAGATGACGGAGGTTCGCGAGATCATCGAGCAGGTCGCGGACACGGACATCACGGTTCTCGTCCGCGGTGAGAGTGGCACCGGCAAGGAGATCGTCGCCCGGGGGCTCTACCAGCTCTCGGGGCGCAGCGGTCGCCCGTTCGTGAAGGTCAACTGCGCGGCGCTGCCTTCGGAGCTGCTGGAGAGCGAACTCTTCGGCTTCGAGAAGGGCGCGTTCACTGGCGCGCAGAAGCGGAAGCTAGGCAAGTTCGAGTACGCGAACCACGGGACGATCTTCCTCGACGAGATCAGCGAGATGCATCCGGGGCTGCAGGCCAAGCTGCTGCAGGTTCTCCAGGACGGCGAGTTCTCGCGCTTGGGAGGCGAGAGCGACGTCAAGGTCGACACGCGGATCATCGCCGCGACGAACCGGAATCTCGAGGAGGCGGTGAAGGAGGGCGCCTTCCGGGAGGACCTCTACTACCGCCTGAACGTGATGACCATCCTCATCCCGCCGCTTCGAGACCGGCTCGACACGATCCCGCTGCTCGTCGACACCTTCCTTCGGAAATACAACGAGGAGTACAAGAAGAACCAGGCTCAGGTCTCCGACAAGGTTCTGGACGCGATGATGTCTTACCGCTGGTCCGGCAATGTCCGCGAGCTCGAGAACATGGTGAAGCGCATGGTGGTGCTCGGAAGCGAGGAGCTCGTACTGCAGGAACTCGCTGTGAGTGAAGCACCCGCGGAAGAGAAGTCCGAGGGCGACGCCCTCGATTTCGGAGCGCTCGGCGCGGACTTCTCGAGTGCGCAGAGTCTCGACCTCAAAGCCATCTCGAAGCGCGCAGCGCAGACCGCTGAGAAGCGCGTCATCGAGCGAGTGCTGCACCAGACCCGCTGGAACCGAAAAGAAGCCGCCGAGCGGCTGCAGATTTCGTACAAGGCGCTTCTCTACAAGATGAAGGAGAACGGGCTCAGTGATGCCCGGTAGGAAGCACAGGAGAATGACCTCGGAGCGAACGCTCATGGTTGCGCTCGCCGGCACGTTCGGGCTGGTGGTCGCGTGTGCGGTGCCGGCGTCGATGCCGATGCTGGAAGAAGCGGAGAGCTTCAACGCGCGCGAGACCTTCGTGATTGGAGTGACCGATCAGCTGCTGATCAACGTCTGGAAGAACCCGGAGCTCAGCAGCCGGCTCGTCGTGCGCAGTGACGGGATGATCTCCGTGCCGCTGCTTGACGATGTGCAGGCGGAGGGGCTGACGGCAGAGGAGCTGAAGGAGGTCATCACCGAGGCCCTGTCCGAGTACATCTCCAACCCCGACGTTACCGTCGTGGTGATCGGGATGAACAGCAATACGATCTCGATCATGGGTGGTGTGAATCGACAGGGCGAGCTCTCACTCCAAAAGGAGACGCGGGTTCTCCAGGCGATCGCGCGCAGCGGTGGTTTCTCGGTCTGGGCGAAACAGAGTCAGGTGAAGATCCTCAGGCAAACTCAGCACGGTCTCGTGGAGTATCGCTTCGACTACGACGCCTACCTGGCCGGGAAGGCCCCGGGCACGAACCTCGTGTTGAAGGCCGGCGACACCATCGTGGTGCCGGACTGATCTGAAGTGATGCGACGGGGGGCGGGATGGTTGCTAGGAGCTTGGCTGTTGAACTCGGGTATCGCAGAGGCGGGTGAGTTGAACCTCGGCGCGGAAACGGCAGTCGGATATGACTCGAACGTCTTCAATCGGCCAAGCGACGATCGCCGGGGAGGCATCGATTCCGCGAGGATGAACCTGCGGCTTCACGGCGCGGTGAAGGACGAACTCGAGCGGGGCGAGTACAGACTTTCCTACGGGGTCGACTACATCACCAAGACGGCAAAGGAGGCGCGTGCCTCCTGGAACCACCAGGCGGGCTTCGTGGCGAGCTACAACGTCTCTCCTCGAACCAGCCTGACGCTTGGGAATCACTTCCTCTTCCTCGAGAAGCTCAGCCTTGCGTTGCAAGAGCCCGATGCAGATGCCCCACTGCCTCCGAACGAGGATCCAGATATCGATGCCCAGAACCGCCGCACCATACGCAACGGACTCGACCTCTCGGCGACCCACTTATTCAGCGCGCGGTGGAGCGGCTATACGGGCGCGAGCTACACGATCTTCCGCGAGACCGACGCCGAGGATGACGACCGAGACAGCAACTCGGTCTCGGGGAATTTCGGGATGAACTATTCGCTGACGAAGACACTGCGAATCGGCCTGGGCGGGAACGCGACCTACGGCAGTTTCTCGGGCACGACACCGGGTGACGCGGTCACGGTCTTGCCACCTGCCGAGCGCCCCTGTTTCGGCGAGACCAGTCCTCGCTCCCGGACGTCGAGCTATTCGGGATTCGCTTCCGTCGGATACCAGTTCGATCCATCGACCAGCCTGCGGGTGCAGGCGGGTCCGGCCTGGATCGAGTCGGACTTCTACCTCTGCCCCGGGGCTGCCCTCTCCTTCGTCAAGCTCGCGAACGACCGGGTGACCTGGTTTGCCCAGGGCGAGTTCACCAAGAGGTGGTCTCGTGTCGCAACCGGGCTGCGCTATCGCCGCCAGCAAGCGCTCTCCGATGGCAGCGACACGACGATCACCGACGTCGCGTCGGGCACGATCGACTGGAGCCTCACGCGCTTGTGGAAGCTCGGCGTAAGGGGTACCTGGATCCGGGATAGCTCGCTGAGCGGCGTGCAGACGACCGCCTGGAGGGCCTCTACGAGCTTGAGGCGGCAGTTCCTGCGGCGCCTGTTCGGCAGGGCCAGCGTGTCCTATCGGAATGAGACTGTCTCGCGGAATGAGACTGTCTCGATTCCTCGCGGGTGGGACGCGTGGGAGGTCTTCCTCGGAATAACCTACCAACTCGACCCGGTGCACTTCTAGAATGGCGAAACGATGAACGTCGAGGCTGGACTCCAGCTCGATCTTCTCGGCGCGCTCCAGCGCCGCGTGGGGACTGTCGCGGTGGTCGTCGCCGCGTCGGTGCTCGCCGCGTACTGGATCGCGATGGCGCTGCCGAACTACTACGACAGCGCTGCGACGATTTTCGTCGAGCCCCAGGCGATCAACCAGAAGCTCGTGGAGTCGGGCGTGGCGTCCTACGACATCGGCTATCGCGTGAGCCTGATGAGCGCCCAGATCCTCAGCCGGCCGCGACTCTCCCGCGTGATCGACGATCTGGGGCTCTACCCCGATGAGTCGAAGACGATGCTC
>JAYGDB010000018.1:0-22535 GCA_046583095.1 Myxococcota bacterium
AGATGATGGCGGCGCGTTTCACCGCGTCGGAGCGGCTCGCCAGAATTGAAGCATTTCCGACAGGGTGTCGCGGAGTTCGATGCGCGGCGCCCAGCCTGTCGCTCTCCGAAGTCGAGAGGCCTCGCCAACGCGCCGGTCCGCGGGGCGGAAGCGGGCCGGATCGACTTCGATCCTGGGCGTGATCCCCGCGAGGTCGGTCAGCGTGTCGAGAATTGCCCGCAGCGAGACGCCGCGCCCGCTCGCGACGTTGTAGACGGCGCGTGGGACGCTGGGGTCCAGCAGGCGGCAGTAGGCGTCGACGACGTCGCGCACGTCGAGGAAATCGCGTACCGAATCGAGGTTGCCGACCGCCATGCGCGGCTCGCGGCTTCCCTCCACGATCTCGGCAACCTGCCGCGCAAAGCTCGACGCTGCGAAACGATCGGTCTGGCCCGGCCCGATATGGGTGAAGGCCCGAACCCGAATCACATCGAGCCCGCGTTCCGCGGCCAGGGCGCCGAGCAGTTCCGCGGCGGCCTTGCTGCGCGCGTAGGGAGAAGCCGGCGAGAGGGGGTCGCTTTCACGGATCGGCTGTTCGCCCGATCCGGTACTGCCGTACGCGTCCGACGAGCCGATCAGGAGCACGCGAGCCCGGGGTGCCTCTGCCGCGATCACGCGAAGCAGTGTCATCGATCCGAGGTAGTTGATGCGGAATGCCGCGAGGGGATCCGCGTATGAGGCCGGTACCGAACTCAGGGCGGCGAGGTGAACGACGGCGTCGGGCCGAGCGCCGCGGATCGCGGCGCCCAGGCTGCGCGGATCCGTGACGTCGACTTCGAGGTCCGTGGCCGCCACGGTCATCCCGGCGTCTTCGAGGCGCGGAATCAGATGTCCGCCGACGAAGCCCGCGGCACCCGTGACGAAGACGCGCATGGTGGGCAGCCTGACAGAGCGATCGGGGCACCGCAATCCGCACACGCGGGAGCCGCGGCTTGACCCCGCCCCGGGGCAGTCGGTACCGTGCCGGCATGATCTTCGGGGTGGCCGGGCCCAACGGAGCGGGGAAGGGCGAGATCGTCGAGTATCTCGTCGCCCGTAGCTTCGAGAGCTTCTCGCTGTCGGACGAGATTCGGCAGGAACTCTCCCGGCGCGGGATCGAGGAATCGCGCGAGCGAATGATCGAGGTGGGCACGCAACTGCGTGCAGAAGGCGGCCGGGGGGTTCTCGCCGAGCGAGCGGTGGAAACCCTCGAGAGCGACCGGAACTACGCGATCGACTCGATTCGACACCCCGCGGAGGTCGAGATTCTGCGAGCTTGCGGGCATCCCTTCAAGCTCATCTGGATCGATGCGGACATCGAGACGCGATTTGAACGGCTCCACAAGCGGGGACGCGCGGGCGATCCCCAGACCCTGGAGCACCTCCGGACGCTCGAGAGCCGGGAGATGGGCAGCGACGACCTCGCTGCGCAGCAACTCCTGGCCGTGAAGGCGCTGGCCGATTTCGAGCTGCGCAACGACGGCGAGCTCGAGTCGCTCCAGCAGGCGGTCCGGCAGGTGTTCGAAAGGAGCCTTTTTTTCGAGCGCCCTAGTTGGGACGAGTACTTCATGGCCATCGCTCGCACGGTGGCCGCGCGAAGCAATTGTGTGAAGCGGAAGGTGGCCGCGGTCGTCGTGAAGGACCGGCGGATCATCTCGACCGGCTACAACGGGACGCCGCGCGGCACCCGGAACTGCAACGAGGGTGGGTGCCCGCGCTGCAACCAACTCGTCGAAGGAGGAACCCGACTCGACGAGTGTCTCTGCTCCCACGGCGAGGAGAACGCCATCACGCAGGCGGCCTACCACGGCGTGAGCCTGCGGGGGGCCACCCTCTACACGACCTACAGCCCGTGTTTGCACTGCACCAAGCTGATCATCAATGCGGGCCTCGTCGAGGTCGTCTACAGCACCGCCTATCCGCTGGGCCGGGGCGCTCTGTCGCTGTTGCGAGAGGCAGGCATCAAGGTTCGCCAGGGCTGATGCGGGCTCGCGTGAGCTCGATGGGGACGAGTTCGATCCTCTGCGTGGCACCTCGCGGGCATGACCGTCGGGGATCGGGGCATCGGGATTTCGGCTTCGGGCGTCAGCCCACCGCAGGTTGACTCGCGCCAAGCGATGTCCAAGACTGGCCCTCCGCGAGACTTACCCCGATGCACCTGAACCCCCACACGCGGTTTCTCCTGACGGCTGCACTCGGCTTGGTGCTGCTTGGTAGCCAGGCACGCGCCGAGGATCGCGTGCGCATCGTGTTGCTTCCGATGGTGGTTCACAGTGCCGAGAGCCCGTACTACGTCCGCCGCGGCCTGGCGGACATGCTGACGGCCCGGCTCGAGCGCATCCCGGATCTCGAGGTGGTCCGTGTCGACGAGAGTGCGGCCGCGACGACGAACCTCGAGAAAGCGCTCGTGCAGGCTCGCAAGCTCGACGGGGAGTTCGTTCTCTTCGGCTCCTTCACTCGCTTCGGAACCGGCGCCAGCCTCGACGTGCAGTGCGCCGCAGCCGCGGTCGATGTCGGGGGCGAAGCCTTGCGCGAGATTTTTGTCCACAGTGGCAGCATCGGAGACGTAATTCCCGATCTCGACGACCTCGTCGGGAAGGTGGCGCGCTTCGTCATCCGCGACTACTCGGAGCGGATCGCCGAGGCCGGGGAGACTCCGGACCTCCCGAGCAGTCGGGCCGTGAGGAATCTCGAGCGCCGAGTTGAGGCCCTCGAGCAGGCGCTCCGTGGCCTCTCGCGACAGATCTCGGGGGCCGAGACTCCCGCGGCGGGTGGCGGCGGTCCGGAATAGGGCAGTGCGCTAGGGTCCGCGCCCGGACGCGCGTCCCGGCGGCGTACCGTGAGAGGGTGAGGCGGTGTAGCTCAGTCGGTTAGAGCGACGGCTTCATAAGCCGTAGGTCGTTGGTTCAAGTCCAACCACCGCTACCACTCCCCTTGCTACGACGGGCCCGTCGAGCGGCGTTGCGTCTGCGGATCGCAGGCCGTGAGGGGTCAGCCCGCTGCGGCCTGCAGCTTGTGCTTCTGGATCTTTCCCGAAGCGGTCTTCGGAAGGTTCCGCTCGAACACCCAGTCGCTCGGGATCTTGAAGCGCGCGAGACGCTCGCGTCCCCAGGCTTCGAGGGCCTCGGAGTTGGTCTCGGCACCGGCCTCGAGTACCACGTGGGCGCGGCCGGTCTCGCCCCAGCGTTCATCCGGAACACCGATCACCGCGATCTCCCGGATGGCCGGGTGATCGCCGTAGCGGGCCTCGACCTCGGCGGGGTACACGTTCTCGCCCCCCGAGATGAACATCTCGCGGGCGCGGCCCACCAGCGCGATGAAGCCCTCGTCGTCTCGGGTGGCGAGATCGCCGGTGCGAAGCCAGCCGTCGCGCAGGGTCTCGCGGTTGGCTTCAGGTCGTTCCCAGTAGCCGAGCATGACGATCGGCCCGTTCACGACGATCTCCCCGGTCGCCCCGGGCGCCGCGTCGCGCCACTCGGCGACCGGGTTCGCCACGCTCTCCTGGGAGATGATGCGAAGCTCCGCGTGGTGAACGGGGAGGCCGACGCTTCCCTGCTTGCGCTCGGCGTCTTCGGGGGACAGGCAGGTGAGCGTCGAAGTCTCGGTCTGTCCGTATCCCTGGACGAGACACAGGCCGTGGCGGCGGTAGGCTCGGACCAAACCGGGGGGTGCCGCAGCCCCGGCGGTGAACAGGAAGCGAAGTGACGAGAGGTCATCGGTCGCGCCCGACTCCAGGTGCTCGAGCAGGCGCTGGTAGACGGTTGGCACGGCACCCAGGTAGGAGATCCGCTCTGTCTCGACAGTTCGGATCAAGAGGTCCGGGTCGAAGTGCTCCTGCACGATCAAGGAAGCGCCGCAGTACAGCGCCGGCAGCGACAAGATCTGCAGACCGAGGGAGTGGAAGAGTGGGGACACCACCAGAACCCGGTCGTCCGGATGGATCCTGAAATAGATCTCGGCGTTCTTGCTGTTGTAGAGGGCCTTCCGGTGGGGCAGCAGGGCACCCTTTGGATCGCCGGTCGTCCCGGACGTGTACATCAGCAACACGGGGTCCTCGGGATCGACGGTCGCGATCTCGTCGAGCGGATTGCTGGCGGCCAGTACGGCCTCGTAGTCCGCACCGACCTCGAGCCGAACGCCCGGAGGCCATTGCGCCTGGCGGCACGCCGCATTCGCGAGGTCCAGGAAGCAGCGCTCCGAAACCAGCGCCGCCGGGCGCGCGTCGTCGATGATGAAACAGACCTCCCGCGGCGAGAGCCGGGTGTTGATGGGGAGAGCGATTGCACCTAGGCGGGCGGCGGCGAACACGGTCTCGAGCGCCGCCGAGCGGTTGCCGAGGAGCACGCCGATCCGGTCTCCGGCCCCGATTCCGGCTCGTCGCAGCCAGTCGGCGAGCCGAGCGATCCGCGACTCGAGGTCGGCGTACGAAAGGCGCCGCTCGTCGTCGGCGACCGCCAGCCGGCTGCCATCGCGCGCTGCGTGGTTCGCGATCCAGTTGGCGATGTTGTGACTCGGGTTCGGCACGCCATTGGGATAACACGGGTTACACTCTCGATCGAGACTCGTAGGCAGCGCGGACGAATACGGACAGAGCAGAAGGAATCTCCCCATGAACCTCCTTGGACAGCCGGCCTACGTGGGACGCCACTGCGGCTCGAACGAGTACGAGGTGTCGAAGGAAGTCGTCGCCTTCTACGCCGACGCCCTCGATGACCGCCACCCGCTGCAGAGCGAGTACGCTCCGCCGCTCCTCCACCACTCCGAGTGCTACAAGTTCGTCGGCGAGTGGTACCTGAAGAACCTCTTCGGGAATCTCCACCTCCAGCAGGATTGGCGCCTCTTCGCTCCGATTCGCGTGGACAGCCGGGTGCGAACCCGCTCGACGATCATCGGTCGCTACCCGAAGCGCGGTCGCGACATCATCCTGAACGAGACGGACGTGATGGACGCGGAGACCGGGCAGTTACTCGTGCGCGGCCACACCCACCAGTCGTTTCTTCCGCCCAAGGAGCAGCAGGGCGACGACTACGTCGTGGGTAAGGACACGGCATCGAAGAAGGCACCGCGTCCGCCGTTTCCGGCGGCGACAGGCGAGGATCTACCGAGCGTCACGACCCCGATCGACGAGCGCCGGTGCTGGATGTTCTCGGGACCCGCCAAGAACTATCATACGGATGTCGAGCAGGCGAAGAAGCTCGGCTTTCCGAACATCGTCGTCCAAGGAATGATGTCGACCTGTTTCGTCTCGCGGGTCATGCAGGACCACTTCGGCATGGGGTGGCTCGAGGGCGGCGAGATGTCCGTGAAGTTCACCAACGTCCTGTGGGTGGACGAGACCGTGACGACGCACGCAAGGGTGCGCGAAGAGGTCCGGGAGGGTGCCCGCATGCGGGTCCACTGCGATGTCTGGGTCGACAAGGAAGACGGGATGAAGGTCCTCATTGGGAGCGCCTCGGCGCTTCGCGGCGACTAGGCGCCGCCGGATCCGGGGAGGGGGCCTGTGCTCGGTCGCGTCGAGGAAGCGCTGGTCGATTTCGGCGCGCGAGACTGCAGTCTTCTCATCGCCGTGTCGGGAGGCCTCGACTCGACCGTTCTCGCGCATGCACTCGCAAGGTTGCGAGTGCCGCTGGATCTCCAACTCGCGATCGGTCACGTGAACCACGGCCTGCGCGGAGCCGAGTCGGATGGCGACGAGAAGGCGGTGGCCGAACTGGCAAGCCGCCTCGACGCGCGGTTCGCGGTCGAGCGGGTCGATCCGAGCCGCCTGCGGCAGGGTGGATCGAGCCGCACGCGACCCACCACCCAGGAGGCTGCGCGCAGCCTGCGGCGCGCGGCGCTCGAGCGGATTCGCACACGCCTGGGTTGCGAGCGGATTGCGACCGCCCACCACGGAGACGATCAGGTCGAAACCGTCTTGATGCGGATCCTGCGCGGCTGCGGGCCGGACTCCCTGGGCGGCATTGCCGAGATGTCCCCCGACGGCGTCGCGATTCGGCCCCTGCTCTGCGTCTCGCGTGACGAGATCCTCGCCTACGCGAAGAGCAACCGGCTGACGTGGCGGGAAGACCCCTCCAACGCCGATCCCAAGTACACGCGTAGCCGGCTCCGGGCGCGCGTGATCCCGGGGCTTCGAGATTTCAACCCCCGTCTGCTCAGGGCGATCGGCGATCTGGCCGAAGCACACAGGAGGGAGAGCGAATGGCTGGAGTCGCTGGTGGAAGAGCAGGCGGAGCGTCTCTTCGATCGCTCTCGGCCGGGCTGCCTGGGAATCGCTGCGGAAGGCTGGCGCGAACGGCCCGAAGCCCTGGCGAGGCGGTTGGTGGTTCTCGCAATGGTCGAGATGGGGAGTGGGCGAGACATGAGCCGTGCCCACCTGATGCGGATTCTGGAGTTCCTGAGGCAGGGGAGGCCCGGAACTGCCATCGAGTTGCCGGGGGACCTGGAACTGCGAAGAATCTCCCCCGACTGCTTCCGGCTGCAGCCGGTGTCCGAAGGTGAAGAGGCGTTCTGAAAGGTGAGGGGGGCCATGCTACATTGGGCGATCGGTTGTGGGCGCAGGGCCAGATGCCCTGCGGGGGCCTTCGGCTCGGGAACCGGGCCGAGTCCTGAATCATCCATGCAACGTGGCAAGAGGAAGTCGAGATCCAAGTGAGCCAGCAGTTTTACAAGAACATGGCCCTGTGGGTCATCGTCCTCGTCATCCTCCTCCTGGGCTTCAGCCTGCTCAAGCAGGAGGAGTCGCCTCCGCCGGACATTGCCTACAGCGCCTTCATCCAGAACGTCGAGCACGGGAACGTCGAGGCAGTCACGATCGAAGAGGGTGGCCGAATCTCCGGCAGCCTGAGCGGCGGCGAGAAGTTCATCACCCACGCGCCCGCGATCACCGAGCAGTTGCTGGCCGATCTGAGGTCCGGCGACGTCGAGGTCACCTCCCAGCCGCGGGAAGAGTCGGGCTTCTGGCGCCAGATCCTGATCATGTGGTTCCCGCTGCTTCTTTTCATCGGACTGTGGGTGTTCGTCATCCGCCAGATGCAGTCGGGCGGCGGCAAGGCGATGAGCTTCGGTAAGTCGAAGGCCCGCCTGCTCACCGAGAGCGACCACCACATTACGTTCGAAGACGTCGCGGGCATCGAAGAGTCCAAGGCCGAACTCGAAGAGATCATCGCCTTTCTGCGCGACCCCAAGAAGTTCACGCGCCTCGGCGGACGCATTCCGAAGGGTGTCCTCCTGGTGGGAGCGCCGGGTACGGGCAAGACCCTGCTTGCCAAGGCAGTGGCCGGCGAGGCGAGCGTTCCGTTCTTCTCGATCTCCGGCTCGGATTTCGTCGAGATGTTTGTCGGTGTCGGGGCATCGCGAGTGCGTGACCTCTTCCAGCAGGGCAAGAAGAACGCACCCTGCATCATCTTCATCGACGAGATCGACGCCGTCGGTCGCCACCGGGGCGCCGGTCTTGGCGGTGGGCACGATGAGCGCGAGCAGACCCTGAACCAGCTCCTCGTCGAGATGGACGGCTTCGAAAGCAACGAGGGCGTGATCCTCGTGGCAGCGACCAACCGGCCCGACGTGCTCGATCCGGCGCTCCTGCGCCCGGGTCGCTTCGATCGGCGTGTGGTCGTGCCGGCGCCTGACCTGAAGGGCCGGCTCGACATCCTGAAGATCCACACCCGCCGGGTGCCGCTGGCCGAGGACGTAGATCTCGAGGTGCAGGCTCGCGGAACCCCGGGCTTCGTGGGTGCCGACCTCCAGAATCTGGTCAACGAGGCGGCTCTGCTGGCCGCCCGCCGGGACGGTGAGAGTGTCGGCCACGGGGACTTCGAGGATGCGAAGGACAAGGTCATGCTGGGCACTGAGCGCCGCAGCATGATCATGAGCGATAAGGACAAGCGGATCACCGCCTTCCACGAGGCGGGACACGCATTGGTCGCCTTGCTCACACCCGAGGACTCGGACCCGGTCCACAAGGTGACGATCATCCCGCGCGGCATGGCTCTGGGTGTGACGCAGACTCTGCCCGAAGAAGATCGCTTGAACTACACCCGCGACGAGATCTACGCGATCATCCGCTATGCGATGGGTGGGCGCGCTTCCGAGGAGATCGTCTTCGGTCACATGTCGACGGGTGCGAGCAACGATCTCGAGGGCGCGACGCGTTGGGCGCGCCGAATGGTCTGCGAGTACGGGATGAGCGACAGGCTCGGCCCCGTGTCCTATGGCGAGAAGAGCGGGGACGTCTTCCTCGGTCGCGACATGGTGGCCCGCCGGGATTTTTCCGAGAAGAAGTCGGAGGAGATCGACGAGGAGGTGCAGAAAATTCTCGCCGGGAAATACCGGGAAGCGAAGCGGCTTCTGGTCGACAACCGCGACAAGCTCGAAACCATCGCCGAGTTGCTGCTCGAGCGAGAGACCCTCGATGGCAAGGATCTCGCCGCCGTGATGAGCGGGAGGGAGTTGCCGCCGCTTCCGATATTGTCGGAGGACGGCACTGAGGCGGCTCCCAAGCCCGAAGAGGAGCCGCGCACGGGGTTGGGCGGCATACCCGAACCCGAGCCGACTCCAAGCTGAGCCGGAGCCCACTCACGCCTTGCCCCCTGCCTACTCCCCGGAACGGAGAGCGAATGTGAACGATGGGATGTTCGCGAACGGGCGAGTGACGATCTTGGGGGTGATGAATGTCACGCCCGACTCGTTCTCCGATGGGGGTCGCTTCGTACGGGAAGGCTCCGAAGCCCTCGATGTCGACGCCGCTGTCGAGGCGGGCCGCCTTCTGATCGAAGACGGCGCCGACTGGCTCGATGTGGGCGGCGAGTCGACGCGGCCGGGGGCTGAGGACGTCGCAGCGGAGGTCGAACTCGCGCGGGTGGTTCCGACCATCGAGTCGCTCGTCTCCCGGCTCGGGGTCCGCGTCTCGGTCGATACCCGAAAGGCGGAGGTGGCGCGGGCTGCGATTCGCGCCGGGGCCACCGCAGTCAACGATGTTTCCGGGGGCGCCTATGATCCGGATCTCGTTCGGGTCGTCGCAGACGCTCCGGGCGTCCATCTCATCCTGGGTCACATGCGCGGAACTCCGATGACGATGCAGCAAGCGCCCCGCTATGACGACGTCTTGCGGGAGGTGGCGACGGAACTCGAGTTCTCGCTCGATGCGGCGCGACGGGCGGGCGTCTCCGAGGAATGCCTCGTGATCGACCCGGGCATCGGCTTCGGCAAGCCGCTCGAGGCGAACCTCGAGTTGATTGCACATGCGGGCTGGTTCCGAGAGCGCCTTGGGCGGCCGGTCTTGCTGGGCCCGTCGCGGAAGTCATTCCTCGGTCGCATCACCGGCGACCCGGTGGCGGCTCGCGAGGTCGCGACCCACGCCGCGTGCGCGGTAGCGGCCTTCGCGGGTGCGGATGGGGTCCGCGTGCACGATCCTGCCCCCGTCGTTCGCGCCCTCGCCGTCGGGCGCGCTCTGCGCGACGCGCGCAGGAAGGAACTGTCGTGATCGAGTACCTGTGGCAGTTCGCGGGCGAGTTCTGGGCGGTCTTCGAGACTAATTTCGATCCCATCTGGGACACGATCGACATCCTGGTCCTGACCCTCGCCTTCTACTGGCTGCTCCTGGTGATCCGCGGAACCCGTGCCGTTCAGATCCTGGTCGGTTTGCTCGTGCTTTTCGCCTTGAGTCTGGCCTCCGAGGCCTTTGACCTCTCCGCCCTGGCTCTGATCCTCCAGAATTTCCTGGGTTCGGCGGTCGTCATCATGGTGGTGCTGTTTCAGCAGGACATCCGGCGAGCGCTCGCGCGAGTCGGGCGCGGGTTCTTCCCGAACGTCTCCCAGCGTGAGGATTTACAGATTCTCGAGGAGGTGATCGGGGCCGCGCAGATTCTCGCCCAGAAGCGGGTCGGAGCGCTGATCGTGCTCGCGCGCGAGACCGGGCTCGATGACCAGATCGAGGCTGGCCAGGAGGTGGGCGCGGTTGTCTCGAAAGAGTTGCTGACGTCGATCTTCCTGCCGTACTCCCCGCTTCACGATGGGGCTGTGGTCATCCAGGATGGACGGATGACCTCGGTTGGCTGCATTCTGCCGCTCACTTTGAGGACCGATCTGCCCGAGGGAGTCGGCACCCGCCACCGGGCCGCGGTGGGCATTACCGAGGAGACGGACGCGGTCGTGATCGTGGTCTCCGAGGAAACGGCGACGATCTCGGTGGTGGTGGCTGGCGAGATGAAGCACGGGCTCGACGGACCGCGGCTGCGGTGGCTGTTGACCAAGGTGATCAATGACGAACTTCGCGAGTTGCCGCCGACCTCCGAGGTTGGCGTCCCTCTCGGGGTTGCCGAGAGCGCGAGCAGGGCGTAGTTACCGATGGCACGATCCCGACGACGGTCCAACTTCCGACCCGGCCTGATGCTGCTGGCTCTCGCCATCTCCATTTTCGTCTGGGGCGTTGCCCAGGGCTCGACCGACATTCGCTCGTCCTTCGACATCCCGGTCGAGATCCACGGTGTGGAAGAGTCGCTCGTGGTGACGGATCAGAGCGCAGACGAGGTGAACGTGGGTGTGATGGGGAGCCGCGCCGCCCTCAACAATCTCGATAGTTCGCGGCTCACGTACGAGATCGATGTTTCGAAAGTGAAGCCCGGGGTCGCCGAGTTCGAGGTGGAGCTCGCCAGCATCGAGCTGCCGCGCCGTGCCCGGTTCGTGAGTCACTCACCGAGCCGCATTCAGATCCGCCTCGAGCGCCGGAGTCGCAAGGAGGTGTCTGTGGTGGCGGATATCGAGGGCGAGCCCGCCGAGGGCTTCACGCTCGCCGAGGTGCGGGTGGTGCCGGACCGCGTCTGGCTCGCCGGCGCCAAGAGCCACGTGATGCGCGTCGCCGAGGTGCAGACGGAGCCGATCGATGTGTCGAACCTGAGCGAGAGCCAGGAACGCCAGGCGAGGCTGATCCTGGGAGGGGGGACCGTCTGGGTCGAGGAAGACAAGCCGGTTACGGTGCTGATCGTGGTGGAGTCCTCCCAGCTCCTCGAAACTCTCGATGGAGTTCCTGCTACGCCGGCCGAAGAGGAAGCTATGCAGTTGCGCGGCGGTGGAGGGCGCGTCGAAGAATGAGCAATTCCAGGAGCCTATTCGGAACCGACGGGGTCCGGGGAACGGCGAACCGGTACCCGATGACCGCGTCCATGGCCCTGCGGCTCGGGCAGGCCGCCGCCTGCGTGTTCCGGGGCCGTCCGGACGGGGGCCATCGAATCCTGATCGGCAAGGACACGCGCCTCTCGGGATACATGTTCGAAGACGCTCTTGCCGCGGGTATCAGCTCGATGGGCGGTACGGTCCTCCAGGTCGGCCCGATGCCGACTCCGGCCTTGGCATTCTTGACTGTCGACATGCGCTGCGACGCGGGCGTGATGATCACGGCCAGCCACAATGCCTACCAGGACAACGGCATCAAGTTCTTCGGCAGCGATGGCTTCAAGCTCGACGACAACCTCGAGCATCGGATCGAAGAGCTGGTGCTCTCGGACGGGATCTCGAGCCACCTGGCTCCGCCCGACGAGGTGGGCCCCGCCTCTCGGATCGACGACGCAACGGGCCGCTACGTGGTCTTTCTCAAGAAGACTTTCCCGAAGGAGCACTCTCTCGACGGGCTTCGGATCGTCCTCGATTGCGCGAACGGGGCCGGCTACAAGGTCGGCCCGCTGGTGCTCCAGGAGCTGGGCGCGGAAGTCTTCACGCTGGGTGTCGAACCCAACGGCCGCAACATCAATCTCGGGTGCGGTTCGCTGCACCCGGAGAAGACCGTCGAGAAGGTGCTGGAGCTGAGAGCCGACGTGGGGATCGCGGTGGATGGTGATGCCGACCGCGTGGTGATCGTCGATGAGACGGGTGCGATCCTCGACGGAGACGAATTGATGGCGCTGTGCGCGCGAGACATGCTGGAGCGAGGTGTCCTCAGCGGCAACGGAGTCGTTGCGACGGTGCTGAGCAACCTCGGTCTCGAGCGCGCGCTGGCTGCCGAGGGGCTGGATCTGATCCGGACCCAGGTAGGCGATCGCTACGTCGTCGATGCGATGCGCTCCGGCGGCTACAACCTGGGGGGAGAGCAGTCCGGTCACGTGGTCTTCCTGGATCAGACCACGACCGGGGATGGGCTCATGACCGCCCTGCAAGTGCTCGGCGCGATGATTCGCAAGAATCGCCCGCTGTCGGAGTTGACCGGCGGATTCGAGCGCTTCCCGCAGCAGATGCTGAACGTCCCGGTTGTCGAACGAACGCCTCTCGAAGAGCTGACGGACTTCCAGGCTGTCCTACGGAAGGTAGAAGCGGAGCTCGGTGACCGAGGCCGGGTGCTGATCCGATACAGCGGTACCGAGCTCAAGGCCCGGGTGATGGTCGAAGGCGAGGACGAAGCGCGGGTGCGGGAGCTGGCCGCCGAGCTGGCGGACGAACTCGAGCGGGCGCACGCGAGCGCTTGATGCGCCGGCGGAGCCTGTGTCTCTGCGCAAGCGCGTCTTCACCGCAGCAGAGCGGAGCTTCGCGGCGGGCAAGACCCGGGGCCACGAGAGCCTGGCCGGGCGCTTGACTGCCAAGAGCGCTGCGCGTCGGGCCCTCGGGATGGCCCATGCCCGGTGGCAGGACATCGAGGTCGTCCTCGGAGCCGATGGAGTCCCGTGGTGATTGGCGCAGGCATCTGGCCCCTCGTCGACGCCGCAGCGATGCGAGCCCTCGATCATCACACGATCGAGGTGCTGGGAGTGTCGGGTGGAGCCCTGATGGAGGCTGCGGGTCGAGTCGTCGCCGAGGCGGTTCTGCAGGCACTTCCCTCGACCGCGTCTCGGAGCGTGGTGATCGTGTGCGGTACCGGCAACAACGGCGGTGACGGTTTCGTGGTCGCGCGCCATCTGCATCTGGCAGATATCGACGTCCGCGTTCGGCTTCTCGGCGATCCGGGTCGCGTCTCGGGTGACGCCGAAGCGAATTGGGATCGCGCCCGGGACTTGGGCGTGCCCTTCGAGGACGTGGACGCGCCGTTGCCCGACCGCGGGGTGCTGGTCGATGCCATCTTCGGGACGGGCCTCAGCCGGGAGGTCGACGGCCCCGTCGCTCAGACCATCGAGGACGTCAACGCTGCCCGAGACGCGGCAGCGGGCAATCTCATCGTGATCGCGGTCGATGTGCCGTCGGGTCTCAGCGCCGACACCGGTCAGCCCCTGGGTGTCTCGATCCGGGCCGACCAGACGCTTGCGATCGGTCTGCCGAAGCTCGGGCTGAGCCTCGAGCCGGGGCGATCGCTCGCGGGGCGGGTCCTGGTGGCACGCATCGGCATCGCCGACGAGGCACCCGGTGTGCGGCACCAGGCGGAGCTGTGGACGCCGGCAGGTGCGGCGCGGAAGCTGCCGCCGCGGCCCGTCGATGGCCACAAGGGAACCTTCGGTCACGTGCTGCTGCTGGCTGGGAGTGAGGGAAAGACCGGCGCGGCGGCGTTGGCCGCGCGTGGGGCGGCCCGTGCTGGCACCGGGCTGGTGACGATTGCGTGCCCGGCCGGACTCAACGACATCCTCGAGGTGAAGTGCACCGAGGCAATGACCGCACCCGTGGCCGACACGCCCGAGCGGGCACTGGCCGCCACCGCGGAAGACACGGTGCTCGCGTTGGCGGCGGAGCGCGATGTGGTCGGGATGGGACCTGGAGTCGGGCGCAGCCACGAGACGGTGTCGCTGATGCGGGCGCTCGCGAAGCGCCTCGAACGTCCGCTGGTGATCGATGCGGACGCGCTCTTCGCGCTCAGCGAGGAGCCCCAGGCGCTGTCGGCCCGCGCGGCGCCCACGGTTCTCACGCCGCACCCCGGTGAGGCGGCGCTGCTGCTCGGCTGTCGGCCTGACGAGGTGAATCGGGATCGGATCGGTGCTGCGCGCTCCTTGGCGGCCACGACCGGTGCCGTGGTGCTGCTCAAGGGCGCCGCCAGCGTTATTGCGTCGCCCGAGGGTTACGTCATCGTGAACCCGACGGGAGGCCCGGCCCTTGCCGCGGGTGGCACCGGGGACGTCCTGCTGGGCCTGGTGGCCGGCTACCTCGCGCAGGGTGTCCCGGCGCTGGAGGCCGCGGGGCTCGCCGCCTGGGTACATGGAGACGCAGCGGATCGGCTCGCGGCTGCCAGCGGCGAGGCCGGCATCCTCGCCAGCGAGATTGCAGATGCCGTTCCGGCAGCAGTGGCGGCACTGCGCCGGAGCGTCGGCGCAGGGCCGATGTCGGGCGTCGCCGAGTCAGGAGAGGGTTTTGCGATTCCGATGCGCGGGCATTGAGGCGACGCGAGTCGCGTCTCTCGCGCTCTCGCACGTCATCGACGCGAAGGGCCTCACGCTGAGCCTGATCGGACCCCTGGGCGCCGGGAAGACGGCATTCGTCAAGGGGTTGGCGGAGGGCCTGGGGATCGATCCGGCCGGGGTTTCGAGCCCCACGTTCGTGATCGCGAACCAGTACGTGAGTCCCGATGGACGTCAACTCGCTCACGTCGATCTCTACCGTCTCGAGACGGTCAGCGAGCTCGACGATGTCGGCTTCCTCGACATGCTCGAGCCCGGCGGCATCGTGGCTGTGGAGTGGGGGGATCGGCTGCCGGATGCGCTGCCCGGAGATCGGCTGGAGCTGCGCGTCGATCGGGAGGCTGGCGCGGAGGAGTCGCGAAGCTTCGCTGCGAGCGCTACAGGAAGGGACTCGCAACGCGTACTCGAGGCCTGGCAGAGCCGGCTTCGGGAAGCGTCCGACTGCAGTTCACCTCGGGCTCGCCTGGAGCTCGTCTTGGAGCGAGTAGAGATCGGCTGAGTCATGGCACTCGTAGTCCAGAAGTTCGGCGGTACCAGCGTCGCGGATCCGGATCTCATCCGGAACGCCGCCCGGCGCGTCGTCGAGACTGTCCGGGCCGGGAACCAGGTGGTGGTGTGCGTCTCGGCGATGGGGGGAGAGACGGACGCGCTGGTGACTCTGGCCAACGATCTGGGTGAACGGCAGCCCGCGCCGCGCGAGTACGACGTTCTGCTCGCATCGGGCGAGCAGAAGACCATCGCGCTCCTCTCGATCGCGATCCAGCAACTGGGCCAGGATGCCCAGTCGTTCACCGGTTGGCAGATGGGGATGCACACCGACGCCGCCTACGGTCGGGCGCGCATCGTCCACATTGATTGTGCGCGTCTCCGTTCGGTCCTCGACACTGGCGCCGTCGCGGTGATCGCTGGCTTTCAGGGGGTCGATGAAGGCGGAAACATCACCACCTTGGGACGAGGGGGCTCGGACACATCGGCGGTCGCGGTCGCCTGTGCACTCGAAGCGGACGTGTGCGAGATCTATACGGATGTCGATGGCGTCTTCACGGCCGACCCTCGGATCGTCCCGACGGCCCGCAAGCTGCCGAGTCTCTCCTTCGACGAGATGCTCGAGATGGCGAGCCTGGGCGCAGAGGTGCTGCAGGTGCGATCGGTGAAGTTCGCGATGCGCTACGGCCTGCCCCTCCACGTTCGATCTAGCTTCCACGGCGGTGAGGGTACCTGGGTGATACGCGAGGAGGATGTGATGGAGAGGTTGGTGGTGTCTGGGGTCACTTGCAACAAGAACGAGTCGAAGATCACCTTACGTGCTGTCAAGGATCAGCCGGGCGTGGCGGGCCGTATCTTCACGCCCCTCTCCGATGCTGGCATCGTGGTCGACATGATCGTCCAGAACCTGTCGAGCGACGGCAGCACGGACATGACCTTCACGGTGCCCGTTGGCGACTATGCGGCTGCACTGGAGATCGGCCAGGCGGCGGCCGCAGCCCTCGGGGCCGAGGTCGAAGGAGACGAGAACATCGCGAAGGTTTCGGTGGTGGGCGTGGGGATGAAGGATCACGCGGGCGTGGCCACCAAGATGTTCAGCGTACTCGCGGATGAGGCCATCAACATCCAGATGATCTCCACCAGCGAGATCAAGATCTCGGTTGTGATCGAGGAGAAGCACGCCGAGCACGCCGTCCGCGCCCTCCACCAGGCCTTCCTTGAAGAAGGTGCTGCGGAGCCCGTCGAGCAGTCCTAGCGACGCCCCCTCCGGTCCCTTCGGAGATTTTGATGATCGAACGTGAGCGCGCGGTCGCGTGGGCGGCGTTGCTGCTCGGCTTGTTGGGCTGGCTCGCATGGCTTCCGGCGCCTCCGCCCGCCCGCGGGCCGCAGCGGTGCATGGATGGCTGCGACGGCGCGGTGCGACTCCTCTTCGGTCAGCCTCTCGATCTGAACAGCGCGTCGGCGGAGAGCCTCGGGGTGTTGCCGGGCATTGGCCCGGTGCGCGCAAAGGCGATCGTCGTGGAACGCGCGCGACAGCCCTTTCGGCGGGTGGAAGATCTGCGTGCGGTTCGCGGCATTGGCCCGCGCACGGTTGCGGGGCTGGAAGGTTGGGTCCGCGTGGCAACGTCCCCGCCGGGCGGGTAGCCTGCCGCCGTGGCGACCTCGCGGGTAGAGATGCTTCAGCGCGCCCGCCGCTTCCTCCTGGAGGACCTCTGGCGCGCGGACTTCGGCGCGCAGCGCCTGACGGGCGCGCTGATCCGAGGGCTCCAGCTCTCCGCGCTGATCGTCCGGGGCTTCGTCGACGACAAGCTGCTGCTGCGAGCGAGCGCGCTGACCTACATGACCACCCTGGCGATCATCCCGATCCTGGTCGTTTTGCTCTCGATCATCCAGTGGCTTGGGTTGAGCCGCGATCTGGTAGTGCTCGGGGTGAATCAGTTCCTCGCGGGAAGTCCGGAAGCGGTCGAGCGGATCATGCGGTTCGTCGACACGACCAACGTGGGGGCCCTCGGTTCGCTGGGCGGCGGAATCTTCCTCGTGACGACGGTGCTCTCCCTGCGGCACATCGAGGAGACCTTCAACGACATCTGGGGTGCGCTGAAGAGCCGGAGTTGGGTTCGGCGCTTCACCAACTACCTGGCGGTCCTGGTTGTCGTACCCCTCGCGCTCGGCTCGCTCGTCTCCCTGTCGTCGAGCCTGGGGGACGGCGGGATCGCCCAGCGGCTCAACATCGATCCGCTGGTTGACGTCGCGAAGAGTGTGATCCTGGGCGTGGGCCCTGTGGTTTCCCTGTTCGTCGCATTCTCCCTCGCTTACCTGCTGTTGCCGAATACCCGGGTGCGAATGTTGTCCGCGCTCCTGGGCGGGGCAGTCGCGGCCCTGCTCTTCGTTGCGGCACAATACGTCTACGTCAGCTTCAGCGTCGGGGTGGCACGCTACGACGCGCTCTTCGGTGGCTTCGCGTTCGTCCCGCTGCTGCTGGTGTGGATCTACCTCTCCTGGTCGATCGTGTTGCTGGGTGCCGAGATCGCGTACGCGCACCAGCATCTGGCGCATTACCGACGGGAAGCCCGCGATCAGGAGATGGAGCCCGCCGAACGCGAGGCCGTCGGTATGCGCGTGGCCGTCGAGATCGCCCGAGCGTTTCGCGATCGCTGGCCGCCCCAGAGCGCGGAGACTCTCTCTAGTCGCTTGGGTTCTTCGCTTCGGATCGTGACCGAGTTGCTCGTCCGCTTCGAGAGGGCCGGCATCGTCACGATCTGCGGAAGTGGCGAGGGGGAAGCGTCCTTCCAACTGGGGCGACGTCCCGAGGACCTCGCGGTCGGTGAGATCCTGGCGGCCGTCCGAGGGGCGCGATCCGCGACCCCGGCCGCCGGCGTCGGCGGGACGGCAGTGCAGAACACGATCCGGACGGTCGAGGCGGTCTTGACGGATGCTGAAGAGGCCCTGACCCCGGTGAGGGGCCGGTCGCTCGGCGATCTGCTCCAGGATCTGCCCGTCGAGCTCCCAGACCAGGAACGGACGCAGGGAGCGTCGCCGCCCCTCCGCTAGAATCCGCCCTCGTGCGGATCTACCTCGACCACAACGCCACGACCCCTCTTCGCGAAGAGGTCGTAGACGCGATGCTGCCGGCCCTCCGCGAGGGTTTCGGCAACCCGTCGAGCACCCATGCAGAGGGGGCGGCTGCTCGAATGCGGGTCGAACGTGCTCGCGAGCAGGTAGCGGCCGCCCTGGCGGTCGCGCCCGACGAGGTTTTCTTCACCGCGGGTGCCACCGAGTCGAACAACGCCGTGCTCTACGGCGTGCTCCGGGATGCACAGGCCGCGGGGGGTGCTGCCCACCTCGTGACGACCTCGGTCGAGCACCCCTCGGTCGTCGAGCCGTGCGCGTTGCTCGAGCGCGAGGGCGTCGCGGTGTCGCGGGTCGCCGTGGATGGGGACGGGTTGCTCGACCTGGGTGCTTTCGAGAAGGCTCTCGACCAGCAGGGCACCGTCCTCGCGTCGGTGATCTGGGCCAACAACGAGACGGGCGTGGTACAGCCGGTTGCGGAGATCGGGGTCGCTGCCAAGCAGCGCGGGGTCCCGCTGCATGTGGATGCTACCCAGGCTCTCGGGAAGATCCGGGTCGATCTGCAGGACGTGCCCGTGGACTTCCTCTCCTGCTCGGCCCACAAGCTCAACGGTCCCAAGGGAGTGGGCGCGCTCGTGGTTCGGAAAGGCCGCGAAATCCCGCCGCTGCTGACCGGCGGCCCACAGGAGAAGCGCCGGCGCGGCGGAACCGAGAACGTCGCGAGCATCGTCGGGTTCGGGGTGGCCTGTGAACTCGCCCAGTTCGAGGGTGAGGTCCGGGCCGCACGCTACGCGGCGCTTCGGGATCGCCTGTGGGAGGGGATCGCCGCAAAAGTCCCGCGCGTTCGCCGCAACGGTCATCCCGAGCAGGTTCTTCCCAACACCTTGAGCGTCGAGATCACCGGGGCGCCCGGAGAGGTGGTCCTGCAGGCCCTCGATCTCGAGGGAGTCGCCGCGTCGGCGGGCGCGGCTTGCCACTCCGGCTCGATCACACCATCCCACGTGCTCTCGGCCATGGGTCGGACTCCGGAGCAGGCCCGGAGCAGCCTGCGCCTGAGCGTGGGGGTCGGAGTCGACGAGGGCCAGATCGATCGCGCCGTCGAGCTGATCGCCGAACTGGTCTCGCGTGCGCGCGGGGCGGAGTCGCCGTGAGCGCGGCAACGCTCTCGCCTCAGGAGGGGGAACGCGTGGTCGTGGCCATGTCGGGGGGTGTCGACTCCTCGCTGGCAGCGGCGCTCTCCGTCGAGCAGGGCTGCGAAACCATCGGCGTCACCATGCAGCTCTCGACGGGATCGTCCCGTTGCTGCTCTCTGGCCGATGCCGATGACGCTCGCCGCGTTGCCGAGAAATTGGGGGTGCGCTTCTTCGTCGCCAACTACGCCGAGGCGTTCCGCAAGGAGGTCATCGAGGCCTTCGCGGATGGCTACCTGGCGGGTCGAACACCCATCCCGTGCGTCGCCTGCAACAAGCGTTTCAAATTCGATCACCTGCTCGAACGGGCCCACGTCTTCGGGGCGCAGCGGGTCGCGACGGGGCACTACGCGCGCATCGATCGCGATGCCCGCACGGGCAAGCTGCGGCTGCTGCGCGCCCGAGACCTCGAGAAGGACCAGAGCTACTTCCTCTTCCAGCTGGACCAGGAGCAGCTCGAGAAGGCGTGGTTCCCCCTCGGCGAGATGAGAAAGGACGAAGTTCGCGAACGCGCGCGAGCCCTGGGTCTGGCGACCGCCGACAAGCCCGAGAGTCAGGAGCTCTGCTTCGTGCCCGAGGGCCGCTATGTCGATGTCGTCGAGCAGGTGCGGCCGGAGGCGCGCGAGCGCGGTGGCGAACTCGTCGACGAGGCCGGGAACGTACTCGGCCGACATCCCGGCGTTCACCACTTCACGGTCGGCCAGCGTCACGGGCTTGGGCTCTCGCTGGGGCGCAAGCTCTACGTGAGCCATATCGATTCCAAGAGTCGGCGGGTCAGCGTGTCGGGGCTGGCAGGTATCGCTTCCACAGACGCCGAGATCGAGGACGTCTGGTGGCTGTCGGGCGATCCGCCCGGGAAGTCCCTGCAGGCGCGCGTGCAGGTCAGGCACCGGCACGTGGGGGCACTGGCTTCGCTGTCGGCTACCCCGTCGCGCGGCGCGCGTGTGCACTTCGAGGAGCCGGTCCGTGCAGTCGCACCGGGTCAGGCCGCGGTCTTCTATGACGTCGACGAGCCAGACGTCGTACTTGGCGGCGGCTGGATCGCGAGCACGGCCAAGCGGGTCCACGCTTGAACTCCGATGCCCAGGATTCACCGGCTCCCGGCCTCGATGGGCTCGAGGAGGCCCTCGGCTACGTGTTCCGCGAGCGCTCGCTGCTCGAGACAGCCGTCACACACTCGTCCTACAGCCACGAAAACGAGGGGCGGGAGAGCAACGAGCGACTCGAGTTTCTGGGCGACTCGGTCATCGGGATGACCACCGCAAATCTCCTCTACCGGGCGCATCCGGATTGGCCCGAGGGCGATCTGACCCGGGCGCTTCACCAGTTGGTCGATTGGCGCGGCCTCAGCGCCCTGGCTCGAGGGATCGGTCTCGGAGCTCACCTCTTACTGGGGCGCACGGAAGTGCGCTCGAAGGGTCACGAGAAGCACAGCATTCTCGCGGACGCCATGGAGGCGGTAATCGGTGCGATCTACCTGGACGGGGGCGTTGCGCCCGTCGAGAACTTTGCGCGCGCAGTCTTCGGTGATGCCCTGGCCCCCGAAGCACCGCGCGTCGAGCGCGATCCGAAGAGCCGCTTGAACGAGTGGGTGATGGCGACGTTCGGAGTGGTACCGACCTATCGGATCCTCGCCGACACCGAGATCGCCGAGGACGAGGCTCGTTACAGTGTCGAGGTGAGGATTCGCGAACATCCGGCGGCCCAGGGCGTCGCCCGTAGCAAGCAGGAGGCGGAACAAAGGGCCGCCGCCGCCGCCTACGAAAACCGCGAGCAGCTCACTAGGACGGGGTCGGCCGATGAGTGAAAGGGCCCACCGGGCCGGGTTCGTCGCGATTCTCGGAGCGCCCAACGCCGGCAAGTCGACCCTGCTGAACCGCCTGCTGGGGGAGAAGCTCGCGATCGTCACCGCCAAGCCCCAGACCACGCGGAGCCGGATCTTGGGCATTCTCAGCCGGCCCGACGCCCAGTTGATGCTGGTGGACACGCCGGGCCTCCACGAGAGCACGAAGCCTCTCAATGCCGCACTCAACGAGGCCGTTGAAGAGGCACTGGGAAGCTGTGACCTCGCGCTGCTGCTGGTGGACCGCCGGGCCGGTTGGGGGGAACTCCAGGAGCGTCTATTGGGGGCACTCTCACGGGCTCGGAAGCCGGTCCTGATAGTGGGCACCCGAGCCGATCTGGCTCGCAAGCCGGGGGTGGAGTGGCCGCCAATGGCCGCAGCGGCCGCCGAACTCGTGATGGACGTGTCGGGAGTCACCGGCGAGGGCGTCGCGGCGCTGCTCGAGCAGGTGATCGAGCGGCTGCCCGAATCGCCGCCCCTGTATCCGGAAGACGAGCTGACCGACCGCCCGCTGCGCTTCCTGGTCGCCGAACAGGTGCGCGAGTCAGCGATGGAGTGCCTAGGACAGGAACTGCCCTACACGCTGGCCGTCGAGGTCACGGCCTTCGACGAGAGTCGTCCCGACCTGAGCGAGATCCGGGCCAACATCCTGATCGCCCGGCATTCCCAGAAGCTCATCGTGGTGGGGAAGGGCGGCGCGATGATCCGCGCGATCGGCACCCGGGCGCGGCCTCCGATCGAGCGCCTGGTCGGTCGCAAGGTGCACCTGGCTCTGTTCGTGAAGGTCGACCCCAAGTGGCTGAAGAGCCCGAAGCGGATCGAAGAGCTCGGTTACCGCTGACAGCGATCAGAGCCCTCCGGGTGAGTAGGAAACCGGCTGGAGAGTGCCCCGTGGGGATCTCGATCACCCGAGCCCTGTGTGTTACCACTTAACGTTAACTGGCAATCGTGCCGATCCGTGGTTGCGGGCGCCGTCCCGCGGAGGACAGACATGTCCGAGACCCCCCAAGTGGCCGCGGACCTCTCGATCCGCGAGGTCTGTGATGTCACCGACCTATCGCCTCGTACCGTGCGCTACTGGGAGGAACTGGGGCTGCTGCCGGGTGTACGACGGCGCAATGGCGGGCGCCGGGTCTACGGCACGGATGAGGTCGAGCGACTGCGCTTCATCGGTCGTCTCAAGGCGTTGGGGCTCTCGCTCGCCGACATCAAGGAACTGAACGCGGTTTACGCAATCGGCGGCTCCACGCTTGCGATGCTCCGACGGCTGGACGACCTGCTGGGCTCGCACCTCGTGGATCTCCGCGGCCGGATCGCCGAACTCTCGGCTCTGCGGGACGAGATGAGCAAGTACCGCGATCACGTGGCGAGCCGGATCGGAAGGCCGTCGTGACCCCCGCCGCGGCTCCGGTGGTCCCGCTGCACGGCGAAGTGCCGCCGGTGCGGATCGTGACTGCTGCCTCGCTGTTCGACGGCCACGATGTTGCGATCAACATCATGCGTCGTCTGTTGCAAGCGCGGGGTGCCGAGGTGATTCATCTCGGTCACGACCGCTGCGTGGAGGAGATCGTGGACGCGGCCGTCCAGGAGGACGCCGACGCCGTCGCGATTTCGTCCTACCAGGGCGGG
>JAYGDB010000052.1:0-3040 GCA_046583095.1 Myxococcota bacterium
ATCACGATGCCGCGGAGTCCCATGCCGTGGGCGCGCTCCACCTCGCCCACAGAGGCCTTGATGTCCCACCAGGGCATCAGCGCCATCGGGAAGAAGCGATCCCGCGAGTCGTTCTGCATCTCGGCCATCGCGTCGTTGTAGATCGTCACGCAGGCATGGCGCAGGTCGCGGTTCTCGAGGTTCTGGAAGCGCTGGTTCCCGAATCCGGCGAGGTTCGGATACACGATCTGCGCGTGGATTCCCATGTCGTCCATCATCGCCAGGCGTGCCTCGAGGTCGTAGGAGGCTGCGTGGACGTCCTCCATATTCCAGCCGAAGAACTCGATGCCCTGCGACTTCCGGCCGTCATTTCGAATCACGCTCGACGGCGAGGCAAAGCCGATCTGGACGTCACCGTCGACGTACCAGGCCTCTTTGCCGTCGATGGTCTTCACCTGGGGAACCAGTTCCTTGTACTTCCCCGTGGCACGTGAGCTCCAGAGGTCGTGGGGTTCCGAGTAGTGGGTGTCGGTGTCGATGACCTTCAGGCCGTCGAGCAGCGGGAATGCTTCGGACATGGTCAGGATCCTTTTCTTTCGGGTTTTTCGAGTGGGCCGAATACCTGCTCGTTGTGCTCGCCCAGCTGGGGCGCTCGGCGCGAGAGCTTCCACGGGGTGCCGTGAAACAGATACGGGGCGCCGGGGTAGTTGAACGTCTCTCCGATCTCCGGGTGTTCGACCGGCACCGCAAAGCCCCGCTCGCTGAAGTGCGGGTCTTCCATGACTTCTTCCGGTGAGTAGACGATACCCACCGGCATGCCGCGCTCCTGGGCGCCGACGAAGAACTCGTAGGCGCCAAGCTCTCCGGCGATCAGGTTCAGAGCCTCGCGTCCCGCGCCGAAGATTGCCTGCACCTCCGGGTCTTCGGCGATCCGCGACAACTCGATTCGTTTCTCGCGCGAGGCGCCCGTCTCGAGGAAGGTCGCCTCGGGGAGTTGGTCGAGCAGGCCGAGTTCGTCGAGCCACTCGTGAAGGCGCCTGAAGTCGTCGGGGCGCGTGGGCGGCACGCCCGTGTTCACGTAGCGCCCGTCCGCGCAGGCGATCTGGGACGGCATCGTCACGTATTGGGAGGCGTGGCGTCCCGTGAGGCGCTGCACCGTCGTCTGTGCGACGAGCCACTCGTAGCTACCTGCCTCGGTGGTGACGTTCGCGGCCGCATGCATGCTCACGTCGATGTGCTGTCCCCGGCCACTCTGTTCCCGCGCGAGCAGAGCCACGAGGGTCGACATCACCGCGAAGTGGCAGGCGGTGTGGAAGCCTTGATTGCCACCTCCGCGGACCGGCGGAATCGAGTGGTCGTCGTAACCGCAGTTCCACACCGGCCCGCCGCCGGCCAGGATCGTCAGGTCGGTGGCGGCGTCGTTTGCGGCGGGGCCGCTCGCTCCGAAGGGCGTGACCGAGACGTAGACGAGGCGCGGGGAGGCTTCTCGGAAGGCCGGGTAGTCGAGTTCGAGCGAAGCCAGGCGCCCGGGCTCCTCGCACTCGATCAGCACGTCCGCGGTCTCCACCAGCTGCCGCAAGCGCTCGCGACCCTCCTGGGCTTCGAGATCCAGCGTGACGCCGAGCTTGCTCGTGTTGTAGTGCCACCAGTAGAGGCTGCGCTCCGGACCCGGCTCGTCCCGGAGGAATGGCTCGTAGCTGCGCGTCCTGTCGCCGCCCGGCGGCTCCACGACGATGACCTCGGCGCCCATGTCGGCGAGCAGCTTTCCGGCCAGGGCGCCGCGCTCGTTCGATAGCTCGATCACGCGCAGGCCTTCGAGGGCGGTCATATCACGCCCTCCTCGCGGAGTGACTCGATCTCGTCGCTCTGGAGCCCGAGCAGATCGCCGTACACGAAGTCGTTGTGCTGGCCGAGGCAGGCCGCTCCGTGCGAAACCTCCCAGTCCGTCTCCGAGAGGTGCACGGGCAGTCCGTCGACCCGGACCTTGCCCATCTTCTCGTGGGCCACGGTCGGCCAGAGTCCCCAGGCGCGGGTGCGCTCGTCTTCGTCGATCCGCTCCCGCGGCTGCTGGACTGCGGCGGCGGGAACGCCTGTGCGCTGGAGCTTCGCGGCCAATTCGAACTTGTCATGCGCGCCCGTGAAGCTCGCGACGCTCGCATCCAGCGTGTCTTCGTGCTGGATACGTCCGTCGAGCGTGGCGAAGCGGCTCTCGCGCGCCCAGGGCTCGGCGATCCCTTCTGCCAGGTGCTGCCAGTCTGCGTCGTCCCGGCAGGCGATGGCGATCCACTCGTCGTCGCCCCGGGCGGGATAGATTCCGTGTGGCGCCATGCGGGGGTGCTGGCTTCGGTTGCTGTCGGGCATGCCTTCCCGGCGCAGGCGCCGCCCGTTCACCGTGTAGTCGAGGAGGGCAGGGCCGTTCAGGCTGGCCCCGGCCTCGGTGCAAGACATATCGACCCATTGCCCCCGGCCCGTCTGGCTGCGGTGGAAGAGCGCCAGCAGGATCGCAATCGCCATGTAGTAGGCGCCGGTGTGGTCCATGTACGAGTAGCCCCAGCCGGCCGGCGGCTGGCCGCGCAGGCCCGAGGAGAACGTCAGCCCGCAGATCGCCTGGACGATGGGCCCCCAGGTCTTGAAGTTGGCGTAGGGACCGCTGTGTCCGAAGCCGCAGTTCGAGACGTAGATGACGTCCTCTCGGATCGACTTCAGCTTGTCGTAGTCGAACCCCATCCGGGCGAGCACGCCGTATGCGAAGTTCTCCGATACGACGTCCGAGATCGCGACCAGCTGCTCGAGCAGTTCACGTCCCCGTTCGGTGCGCAGGTTGAGCGTGATGCCGAGCTTCTCGACGTTGTGATTCTGGAAGCCGCCGCCGAACTCGATACCGCGGCGCTCGTCGACGTAGGGCGGACTGCCACGGAGGATGTCCCAGCGCCCCTCGCGGACCGGGTCTTCGATGCGAATGACCTCTGCGCCAAATGCGGAGAGAAAACGCGTCGCGCCGGCACCGGCGAGCTGGCCGGTGAAGTCACAGATACGAATATGGGATAGAGCCTTCGAGGGC
>JAYGDB010000195.1:0-5133 GCA_046583095.1 Myxococcota bacterium
CTTTAGCGGTTGGCCCGCTGCCGCGGTGATAGGAGTCGTGATCGCACTCCCGGCACTCCTCGCGATCGTCGGCGCGCACGGCACCTATCGCAGCGCATTGTGGACCCACGGCTACCTGGCAGCACGGCCAGCCTGAGCATGCCCCGCGCGAAGCCCTGCTCCGAGGTGGTCCCGTGAATCGAATTCGCCTGGCACTCTTCTCGACACTCGTCTCGATATTCGCTCTGCCCGGCCTCTCCCTCGCCGCCGAGGATCGGCCGGAGTCTCGATTCAGCAGCGACTGATCTACCAAGTCAAGCGCCTTCTGGCCAGCTTCCAATCACCTTCTGGGCCGCCAGCACCTCGATCTCGTCTTCATCGAGCCCTAGCTCGCGCAGGATTTCCGCGTTGTGTTCGCCGAGCACGGGTGCCGCACGCTCGAGCCATCTGTCGACGCTCGCGTATCGGAAGGGTGCGGCCATCGTTGCCTGGCGCCCGACGATTGCATGGTCGACTTCCTCCAGGAAGCCGCGTGCGACAAATTGTGGATGCTCGAACAGCGTGCGCGGGTCCACGACCTGCGCGACCGGCACGCCGGCGGCGCTCAACTCGTCCACACAAGCCTCGAGATCCCGCTCGGCAAGCACGCGCCGCAGGCTCTCATCGAGCTTGTCTTGCCCTCTGCGCCGGGACAGCAGATCCCCGCCCACCTGGGTGGCCCAATCGGGATGGCCGAGCCAGTCCACGAGTGCCTCCCACTGCGCCTCACTGGCAATCGACAGCGCGAGCCATTGCGGGTTCTCGGAGACGTGATGACCGCGGCATGGATACAGGCCCTGGGGCGCAGCCTCCGGACTGCGATTGCCCTGGCGCTCCATCAGGTTCCCATACGCGGTGTACTCGGCCACCTGCTCGGCAGCAACGTTCAGCGCGCCCTCGACCATCGCGCACTCCACGAAGTGTCCACGCTCACTGCGGTCACGCTCCGCCATGGCGACCAGCAGTGCGAACGCCGCATGCATGCCCGCCAGCGGATCGCATGGGCCCCGTTGAATGCGCGGCTGATCGTCGGTGTGCCCGGTCAGCCATGCCATCCCCGCCATCTGCTCCATCGTCTGGGCGAATCCCACGTGCTCGCGCCAGGGGCCGTCGAGGCCGAAGGCCGGCATCCGAACGTAGTGACAGCGCGGATTCAGCGACTGCACCTTCTCCCAGCTAACGCCGAAAGCATCCATCACGCGCGGGCTGAAATTCTCCACTAGCGCGTCGGCGCCTGCGATCAGCGATTCGAAGACCTCCATGCCCTTTGGATCCGCGAGGTTCAGCGTGATGCCGCGCTTGTTCGAGTTGGCCGACAGGAAGACGAAACTGCATTCCCACCACTCTTCACGCGCGCCCACGAACATGCCACCGACGGCACGCCCGCCGTCGATCTTCTGGATGGATTCGACATGGATCACGTCAGCCCCGAGCATCGCCAACATCTGCGTCGCCATCGGGCCGGCCCACCAACTGGTAGCGTCGATGATCCGCATGCCTTCGAGAGGCAGTCGGTGCGGGCCGCTGGGCTGCGGTCGCCGACACTCTCGTGCTTCGACCCGGCCGTCGTGCTCGCCAAGTCGAGGGGCCGGCCGCGGCGGTGCCAGTTTCTGGCCATCGATGCGATACGGGGGCATCGGTCGCTCGAAGCCGCCCGATGGATCCTCGGCGAATGCGCCACGCGCCTTCAGTTGTTCGTGCTCGAGCACACTCCGGCCATTGCCCACCTGCGCGACCGGGATCCGCAACATCTGGGCCCGCTCGACGATCTCCTCGGTGGTGTGCTCTCGCGTATAGGCCTTGACGATCTCTTCCCATTCCTCGAGACGGGCGACACGGTCGGCCGCTTGATTGAATTCGCCGGACTCGCGGAGTTCAGGGCGTTCGATCAGTAGCAGGAAGTCGGCCATCTGCTGCGCCGTATTGGTATTGAAGCCGACGAAACCGTCGCTCGTGGGCTCGATCGAGGGCGTCTCGAAATACGCAAAGGCTCCCTCGGCCGCTGGGCGGCCCAGGATGCCCCACATCATGTCCAGGTAGGTGTTGGTCGCGTGCGCGGCGACCTCCTGCAATGAGAAATCGATGTGCTCGCCGTGGCCGCTCGCATGAGCTCCTCGGGTTGCCGCGAGCGCGGCAACCGCGGCAAAGCACCCGCCGATCCACTCCGAGATGCGCCCGCCGGCCTGGTAGGGCTCACAACCCGGCCGCCCCCGACCGCCGATCGATCCGCACTCGGCCTGGATCGTGAAGTCGGTCGCCGGACGATCGGCCATCGGTCCCGTCAGGCCGAAGGGTGTGATCGAGAGGATCACGAGGCCGGGGTGGCGTTCGAGCAACGCGCCGCGGTCGTAGGCGCCAGCCGGAAGATCTTCGATCAAGAGATCTGCCCCGGCGATCAGCGCCGCACCTTGAGACTCCGCATCACCTTCCCGGGCGAAGTCGTCGACCCGGCCCACAACGCTGCGCTTCGAGGCGTTGAGATAGCGAAACAGGGCACCGTCCCGGCCGCCGAGATCGGCCCCGGTCGCCGACCAGCTTCGCAGCGGATCGCCCCCAGGCGCCTCCAGCTTGATCACGTCCGCGCCCGCGTCCGCAAACATCTTGCTGCAATAAGGGCCGGCGATTCCACTCGCGTGCTCGATGACGCGCAGGTCTTTCAATCCATGCATGGCAGCCCTCGGACGGAAACTCGCACTCCAGAGGATAGAACGTCAGCGCTCCGTAACGTGCGTACCCATGCACCCCGTGATCATGGGCAGATCCAGGTAGGTCTTGATCCCCGGGTTCTCTGCCTCACACACCAGCGCCACCGCATTCACCAGGTGGAATCCGGTCGTACTCAGCCCCTGCGCGACGCGCTCTTCCTGCGACAACTCCGGCGGGAAGTCGATGTCCACAACGAGGTTCACATCGCCTTCGATCTTGATTCGCCAACCCGATTCTCGCGGCAGATCCATCTTCGACTGGAGGCGAGTCTGCTCGATATCGTCCATGTACCAGATCTGCTCCTGGACGATCTCGGTTCCTTCCCGTGTCTTCCCGACGTGGCGATAGTGGTTCAGCGCGATCGTGCCTTCCTCGATCGTTCCCGACGCGGTCTCGATCGGCTCCGCGGCCAGGATGTAGTCATTCGAGCGCTCGTAGGCAATCACCTCACAACCGAGGCCTTCGGCAATCATATCGATCGGCTCATACCAGCTGCTCGCGAGAAATTCAGTGAAGGGGTTGCTCTTTGCCTGCTCCGGAGTCTTGCCGAGGTTCATGACCTCGCGGATGACGCCGGGCGAACTGTACGCGCGACAATCACCGCATTCGGTCATCGTGATCCGGTCGATCCGATTGCACCATCCGGTGAACGTCAGGGGAAAGCGTTCGGCGATGCCTCCGGGGTTGCAGCCGGAGGCGTGCAGATTCACATTGCCCTGCTTGCAGGCGGCGCCGATCGTGGCCGCTACTTCGGGATTCTGCTTGAACGGAAACCAGTAGGGGCACGGGGTAATCACGTGCTTGCCGGACTCCAGCAAGCGACACATTTCGGCAAGATCCCAGGGCATCGGGCAGTAGATCACACAATCGGCCTCGAGAGCCATAATCGAGTCAACGTCTCGAGTCGCCAGTACCCCCGTCTTGTCCATGCCGACGAGATCTCCGGCATCGAGCCCTTCCTTCTCTTCGCTGTAGACCTTGACTCCGACGAGCTCGAGCTTCTGGTTCCGGATGACGCCCTTGAGCGCGGCGCTTCCCACCACCCCTGTGGCCCACTGGATCACCTTGTACTGCTTGGCCATTGAATTCTCCTGTTCTCGATTGCGCGCGGTGGACTAGCTGCCGAGTCGACTCAAGCGGAACACTCGGATGTTCCGATCCGTTCTATTCTCGTAGACGTTCATCTGCGGAATTGCATGCCGCACATCGGCCCAGATCGAGTCCTTCTCGGAATCGCTCAGAACCTGCGCGCGAGCGGCGAAGCGCTCGCCCCGCGTCTGGACCTGCACCTCGGGATTGGCCTCGATGTTGTAGCGCCAGCCCGGGTGCTTCTGTTGGCCCATCGCGCTCGCCACGACGAGGTAGTCACCATCGCGCTCTAGGCAGGCCAGGTGGACCGCTCTCGGTTGCCCCGAGTGACGTCCGACGGCGGTGAGGGTGAGCATGGGCATGCTCGGGGCACCCATCGAGGTGAAGCGCCCGTTGGTCGCCTTGAAGAGCCATGGATCCAGACGCGAGGCGACGTGTCGGATGATCCACGTCACGACACGGTTCGTCGTAATCCAGACACTGAAGCTGTCACTCACGAATCCGCCGCCTCAGTCGAAGACGATCACTTGTCTGGCCACCTCGCCCTTGCGCATCCGCTCGAAAGCTTCGTTCACCTCGTCCAACTCGATGCGCGACGAGATCATCTCATCGAGAAAGAGCCGACCGTCGAGGTAGAACTCGATGTACTTGGGCATGTCGAAGCGGAAGCGATTCGAACCCATGAAAGAGCCCGTGATCTTCTTTTCCTGCAGAGTCAGATCGGCCGGAGAGATCGCCGCCGTCTGCGTGATCGGCACGACGCCGACCAGCACCGTCGTGCCACCACGGCCCGTCATGGCGACAGCCTGCTGTACGGTCGGAACCAGGCCGATGCACTCGAAGACGAAGTCCGCGCCACCTCCCGTCAGGTCGTGTACCGCGGCAACCGGATCGCCGTCCGTCGCATCGATGCAATCGTTGGCGCCCATTTGCTGCGCGAGGCCGAACTTCCACGACTGGGTGTCGATGGCGATGATCTTGCCCGCCCCGACGATCCGCGCGCCCTGGAGGGCCGCAAGCCCGACACCGCCAAGGCCCACGATGACGACACTCGCGCCGGCCGGAATGTTGACCGTATTGAGTGCCGCTCCCAGCCCGGTCGTGACGCCGCAGCCGATCAGCGACGCCCGATCGAGGGGCATGTCGTCCCGGATCTTCACGAGCGAGCGCTCGGGGCACAGCATCTTCTCGGCGAATGACGACAGGTTCGCGAACTGAAAGATCGGATCTCCCGATTCTGAGGTGAGTCGCGACTTCGTGCCGCCGGGCCGGCCCGCGAACTGCGTCGGGCAGAGATACGGCCGACCGCCCGTACAGAAC
>JAYGDB010000128.1:0-3263 GCA_046583095.1 Myxococcota bacterium
TTCTTCCTATCCACTTTTTCCTCTTCCCCAGCGCGGTGCTGAGTCGCCACTCTTGCGAAAAAAAACTACGTCGTCCCCGACGAAGGCAGGCTCGGCCCCCCACTCCGTTCCTAGAAACTCAAAGCTCCCTCTCGAGAAGAAACTGATGTGGGTGGGATCCGCCTTGTAGTGCCAAGAAGCGAAGGCCACTTGATCGCGGACCCTCTTGGTCATCAGACCGAGGGTCCCGCCGGGACGAAGGAGTCCCCACAGCCTCTGCAACTCCGCACCGGGGGCGGATAGATGCTCGACCACTTCCGATGCCGTGATGAAGTCGTAGGTGGTTTCTAGCGCCGCCGCATCGTTGGCATAAAAGGGGTCGTAGAGAGCAACTTCGTGGCCCCGCTCCTCGAGCATCACTGAAAGCGTTGCGCCTGGGCCACTCCCAAAGTCGAGACCATGAGCGCGCTTCGGAAGTCGCTCGAGGAGGGGCATAGCCAGCCGCGAAAGGAAATTGCGGTAGCCCTGATCGTCCGGAGAGTTTTCGTGCCGTTCATACTCAGCCTTCTCCTGCGTCACGGAAAGATGGTTCGCTGCGGGGACAAAAACCAACTGGCAACGGGTGCAGTGCAGATAGGGGCGAAGCTTGTCCCGGTGATACGCGCTAACCCGGTGACCGGCGCACAAGGGGCAGGTCTCACCATTAACTCCCATGTAGAATCTCATCCCGTAGTGTGCCGAAACTCGGCCGAATCAAAACTCGCGTAGATCGGAAGAACAAGCTCCGAATTCGCTAGGCGAGAGAGTATCGAATCTGTCGGCGTGGCTCGGATCTGCTCGCGAGGCTCGATCGCGGCTGGGGTGCTGCCAAGGCAGAGAAGACACTGCGGCGCACTCTGAGCACTACAGTGCTGCGCTGAAACTGGCGTCCGGCGTTCTCCGAACCTCAGCTCTTGTGGGCGTTCACGTGCACCGGAATTGAACTCATTCGGGGGATGCCGGTGTACGGCTCCATGTAGTCGAGGTCAGCGCTGGCGAGCGCTCCAGTATGGTTTCCCATCGAGTAGGGCTGAGGTGCCCCCGGATCGCCGTCGGGCCCCAAGCGCTCGAGATCGAGGCCGTAGCCGTGACTCATCGACACGAGACCGCGGCGCAGTGCATCGTCCTGCTGGATCAATGCATGGACCGTTGCACGACGCGACGTGATTGCAATCAGCGTTCCGGCTTCGATACCGAGCGCCTCCATGTCGGACGGATGCATGAACGCAGGATGGTGGGGTCGATCGCGAACGATCTTGTCCTGATCACGACTGAGTGAGTTCAGGATGTAGCGCTGGCGTCGGCTGATCAGTCGAAATGGAAAGGCCTCGTCGCCGTCGATCGGCCCTTGGCGCGCGGCGTCGTCCAGTTGCTTCATCATCGTGTCGTCAGCGAGTTCGAGGAACCCGGCGCAGCCCGCTTCCTTCGGCAGCACGACGCCATCGGGGTCGTCGTAGGTGCGCCCCGCTTCGTGCTTCCGCACTTCCGACAATGGAATTCGAGACCCCTCTGTCAGGATGTCGAAGAGCTCGTCGGTGCTCGGCGCGTTCTGCATGTCGAGCGAGACGAAGCGACCGGGCGGATCACCTGGGACCCGAAGAATCCCCATATAGAGTGCGAGCTCGAGATCCATTTCCTTGGCGATGTAGTAGAAGTACTCCCAATCCTCGAGTAGGTCCGAGCCTTCCGGCGGTTCGACGAGGGCTTCTCGATACGCGGCGTACGGTAGAGGCAGACCCCAGCCAGGGGTGTGAGATTCGAGTTCCTCAAAGTCATAGGTGAGCGCTGGAATCTCTGGCGTGAGTTTCGGGGGCAGTACGTAGTCTGCATATCGCGCCGTCTGGGTCAGCTTGGGATCTGCGACTACGAGCAAGTCGAGGGACTCGAGTGCCGCACGGGTCTTGATTTGGTCTGGCCAGGCCGTCAGCGGATTTCCGCCGAGGCAGATCAGCGCTCGAATCTGCCCCTCGCCTTCGAGCAGAATCTCGTCCGCTAGCGCTCCGGTGGGCAAGCCACAAGCCGAATTCGAGAGCCCGCGGGTGCGAAGCATCGGAGGGAACCCCCATGCCGGGGTGGGCGCCAGCGGCTGAGCACGGCGGGGGCCCCGAGGTACGAGAACGCCAGGATTCGGAACAGCGTCGCCTTCGCGCGAGTGAAAGCCACAGAGTGTCAGGAGGCACGCAAGCAGATACTCGGTCAGGGTTCCTCGCGGTGACATGTTCGATCCGGTGCCCGCATTGGCGCCACCTGTGGCCGACGAGGCGAACAGCCGCGCAGCCTCGATCAGATCCGCGGCAGGGATGTCAGCGCGCTGCTCGACGAATTCAGGCGTGAATGGTTCGACTCGACGACGCAACTCGTCGATGTTTCGCGCGTTCTGTTCGACGAACTCCCGATCGAACAGCTCCTCGTCGAGTACGATGCGAACCATGCCAGCCAAGACCGCTGAATCCTCTCCCGGTACCGGTTGCAGATGGACATGGGCCTTTTTCGCAGTCTCGCTCTTGCGCGGATCGATGACGATGAGCTTGATTCCGCGCTTCACCGCGCGGTGGAAATGATATGCAGGATTGATGGTCGGGATGCCGCCCAAACCAGAGACCACCGGATTCGTGCCGATGAAGAGCCAGGTCTCAGCTCTGGAAAAGGGAGTCCCGCCCCCGTGCCAACGCCCATGTAGCGCCTTCGCCAGGAATTTCCCTGGCTGATCGATGGAGCCACAGCTGAACGACATCGGAGAACCCAACGCGTTCATGAAGCCGCTCGCCAACATGCTGGCCGGGGGAGCCAGCGCATAAGTCCCGGTATACAGCGCAACGGAGGACGGGCCATGTTGGTCGACGATTGCACGCAAGCGCGTGGCAATTTCCGAAATCGCAGTGACCGGAGACGTCGGCTCGAGTTCACCGCCGCTCCCACGACGCAACGGCTGCAATAATCGGTTGGGACCGTAGAGATGCGTCGCAATGTCGCGTCCGCGCGAGCACGAATAGCCGTGTGAGACCGGATCGTCCTTGTCACCAATCAGGCTGACGACGCGGCCATCCTCGATTTCCATGAATACGCCGCACGAGACCATGCAATTGCGACAGATCGCACGTACTCGAGATTTCGATTTCCGATTGGATCCCGCTGAACTCATCGCCATTGTCGACTCGCTGATGGTCGCACGCCGTCGTCATCAAAGGTTCGCAAGCACATGCACAACGGTCAAGGTGACCTGCGGGCCGTCGGATCGCGCTGTG
>JAYGDB010000215.1:0-2232 GCA_046583095.1 Myxococcota bacterium
CGGATGGAGCGTTCGAACGTCCACATCAGTCTCGGCAAGAGCCACACCCACTACCATCGGGTGATGTCGGAGCTCGTGCTCAAGTACACGCCCAGGAGTGGCCGTGTTCTCGACATCGGCTGCGGGCTGGGTCACCTGCTCGAGCTCATCGAGGAGTCCGATCCGTCGCTCGTGCTGACAGGTGCGGACATCTTCGAAGAGTGCGTGACGAACACCCAGCGTCGAGTTCCCAACGCGCGGGTCGTGCAGGTCAGCGGGGAGTCTGTCGACTTCGATTTGCTCGGCGAGGACTTTGACACCTGCATCATGGCCCACTCCCTCGAGCACATGTTGAACCCCGTGCAGGCCATCCGCGACGCGATGGCCGGAATAAAGCCGAACGGGCACTTGATCCTGGCGGCGCCGAACCCCGTTCGTCCGACGGTGTTCTTCGGAAACCTGCGGAAGCAGCACTACGTGAATCGGGGCCACGTCTACGCCTGGGACCGGTCACACTGGATAAACTTCCTCGAGCGGATTCTGGCCCTTGAAGTCGTCGAATATGCGTCGGATGAGGTGAAGCTCTTCTCGAGCCGCATCCTGCGGCTCGCACCGGTCTTGAAGCGCCTGGAGATTGCGCTCGCGCGATGGATGCCCTGGTGGTCGTTCTCGCACATCGCGGTGATCCGAAAGGCTGAATGAGCTTCTTCCGCAATCTGGCGGGAGTTCTGCTCACCACCGCCGCGAGTGCACCGATCGCGCTCGTCACGAGCGTGCTGCTCGCCCGCTTTCTCAGCACCGACGATCGAGGCCTCTACGCAATTGCGGTGACCTTTGCGGCGACGGCGACCATGCTCTTCCAATTCGGCTGGCCGACAGCCGCCATCTATCGCCTTCGCAGCGCGCATCGGCGTCCGGCGGAAGTCTCGAAGGCGGCCCTGGTGTTTCTGGGCGGGGTCGGAGCGCTGGTCGTACTCGTCTCGGTCGCCGCTGAGGCGCCTCTGCGCGAGCGCCTGCTCAGCGATCTTCCAATGGGGGTCTTCTATCTAGCGCTCGTGACGGTTCCATTCCGGCTTCTCGCGAACGGCTTCGGATCGATCGCCCGGGGCATCGACCGGTTCCGCTACGAGAACTGGTCCACGTTCCTGCTGCAGCTGACGAACCTGCTCGCGATCGTTCTCACGCTCGTCTTGCTCGGAGGAGCGCTCCTCGAATTGATGACAGGGCTTGCCCTCGCCTACGTCACCGTCGCGCTGGGCCTCGTCGTGGCGGTGGTGCGACAGACGGGAGTCGGGGGCGCGCTCGAGTCATCGGAGATGCGCGACAGTCTCCGCTTCGGCCTCAAGACCTACGCGATGACCGTGACGGGCCGGCTCCACGAGCGCATCGACATCTTCATGCTTGCGGCGTTGCTCGCGGACCCGACCCAGATCGCGTTCTATGCGGTCGCCAAGGCTGGGATCCAGGTACTGCAGTTGCTCCCCAACGCCATTGCCCGGGTCGCCTATCCCCAGCTCGCTGGGCTCCAGGAGGACGACGCGGCGGAGTTCACGTGTGCTCTCGTTCGGCAGGGGCTGCTGTTCATGGTGCCCGCCTTCCTGATCTTGTTCATTGCCGCGCCCTCTCTTCTGCCTCTTGTCTACGGTGCCCCCTACGCGGCCTCCGTGACCCCTTTCCTGCTGCTGCTGCCGGCGGTCATGCTGCTCGGCATAGCCCGGGTGCTCGCGCGCTACTTCACGGGAACCAATCAACATAAGCCGAACATCGTGACCCGTCTGGTGAGTCTGGTCGTCAACGTGGGACTCAACTGGATGTGGATCCCCGAGTACGGCATCGCCGGAGCCGCCGCCGCTGCGCTGGTCTCGTACGCCGTCGATGCGGTGCTGATCATCTGCGTCTTCCTGTCCCTCTCCGGGTGCTCCATTCGTGATCTCGTCGCGATTCGGCGCGCCGACCTCGAGCCCTATCTCCGGCAGCTCAAGAGTCTCGCCAAGCGCGTGCGGCCGAGCGCTTCCTGATTCGAGCGGCTCTTCGGTTCGAAGCTCCTCGACTCCCGGCGAGTCTACCTCTGTTCCTCGCGAGCACGCGAGGTCGACTCCTCCGGTTCGAGGGCCTTCTCGGATCCAGCGCAGTCCTGCATGCCCGCGGCGACGACGGCTGGCAGGACCTCTGCCGAGTTCAGCGGCCTATAGCCAGTTGTTCATGATGAGAAAGGGTGCCCAGTAATAGGGGTGCCCGAACCGGGGATCCGCA
>JAYGDB010000013.1:0-26427 GCA_046583095.1 Myxococcota bacterium
CGTCGCAGGGCTGCTGGTGATTCTCGTGACCTCGATCCCGCAGATGCGCGAGCTGGGCATCTTCGGTGCGTTCTGGGTGTCGTCGATCCTGTTGACCGTCGAGGTCCTCCACCCGGTGCTGATCTGCTACCTCCCCGCGCCTCCGGAGCACGAGCACTACCTCCCGGGCTTCATGGTCCGGTTCACGGGCTTCATCGGCTGGCTGACCACTCACAAGACCTACAAGTGGGTGATCGCCGTGGTGACCGTCACCCTGCTCGCCAGTTCGACCTACGTCACGCTCTACCATTCGAAGATCGGCGAAGCGCTGCCGGGCACGCCGCTTCTCTTCCCCGACCACCCCTGGAACGTGGCCACCGCCGAAATCGCCGGACGGTTCGGCGGCATCGACACGTTCGTGATCTACCTCGAGGGCGACAGGGACAAGGCCAGCGGCGATCCGACACCGGTGCTGCGCATGGAGAAGTTCGAGCGCTGGATGGGCACGCACACTGATCTCGGTGCCACCATCTCGCTGGTGCCGATCATCCGAACCTCGTGGCGCATCAACCACTACGGCGATCCGAAGTGGGACTTCATCTCGGAAGAGCAAGCCACGGTGCGACAGCAGATCTACCAACTTCGCACGAACGGCGCGCCAGGCGCCCTGCGTCCATTCATTACCGAGGACGGCAAGGACGCGAACGTCGCCTTTCTGTACCGCGACCACAAGGGGGAGACGATCCGCAGGGCGGTCATGGCGGCTGAGGAGTTCATCCGCCAGAACCCGATGGGCCAGGTGATCGTCCGCTATGACAAGGATCGGGGCCTACCCGACGAGGGCGCCCTCTCGTACAACAAGTTGATGGACACCTGGTACTACATGCTGGGGCCGCTGTTGCCGACGCGTCATCACACGCTCAGCGTGCAAATTCGCCAGGAAGACGGCACCTACAACCACGTGCAAGTGAATGACTTCACGAGCCTGGAAGCCCTACCGGAGTGGATCGAAGAATTCCGCGACAACGCCATCTACGACTACGAGGACCAGCGCGATTCCCTCGATGAGGGCGAGCACTTCAGCTGGCCCGATAGCCTCGAGGACTGGAGCCTCGAGGACATCAACTATTTCTGGGAAAACGAGGAGTACGGCATCCGCGCCGTCGGCGTGAGCACGTCGAACTTGATCGTCGAAGACCTGAAGCAGGTGGATGGCGTTCCCGCCTACCAAGCCACGCAGTCGTGGACCCGCGGCGTGCAGTTCGTGATGGCGGGCGGGCTGATGGGGATCCTCGCAGCCGTAGACGACGAGGTAGAGCGCAGCCACGTCGCGAACATCCTGTTGATTTTCCTGGTGATTTTCGTCCTCCACTCGATCACCTACCAGTCGATGCCGAGTGGAGCCATCATTCTGTTGCAGATCATGACGGCGACGATGCTGTCGCTCGCCTACATGGCGATCAGCGGGATGGGGCTCAACATCAATACGCTGCCCGTGCAGTCGGTCGGCGTCGGGATCGGCGTCGACTACGCGATCTACATCGTGGACCGCATCCGCCACGAAGTCGTCGATACAGCGGATATCGACGAAGCCATCCGAAGAGCGGTCCGAACCACGGGGATGGCGGTGACCTTCACAGCCACCACGATCGTGGGAGGCATCGTCCTCTGGACCTTCTCGAACTTGCGCTTCCAGGCCGACATGGCCCAGCTACTCTCGATCCTGATGGTGATCAACATGCTGGGCGCCATCACGGTCGTGCCCGCCTTCTACTCGATCGCCCGCCCCAAGGTCGCGACGGCGCTCCTGACCGACGATCAGAGGGCCGCGATCCAGCGCCAGAAGGAAACGGAAAGAGCAAAGGGCCTGACCGACTAGCCGCGTGAGTCGAGAGCCGGGTGCATCCAGCCCGCAAGCGAATCGCCGGATGCGGCCGCAAATCAGGCGTGAGCGAACCGAAGATCGCCGTGAACCGCAGTGCCGACACGCCGCGACCGCAACTCGCGTTGACGCCGGACAATGCCGTCGGCATGCTCTGACGCGCATGCCCTACGACCCGAAAGCGATCGAGCCGAAATGGCAGACCTACTGGCTCGAGCACGAGACTTTCCGGGTCGAGATCGACCGGACCAAGCCGAAGTACTACGTGCTCGACATGTTCCCGTTTATTTCGGGCGACGGTCTGCACGCGGGGCATCCCGAGGGCTACACGGCCACCGACATCCTGGCGCGCTACAAGCGCATGCTGGGCTTCAACGTCCTGCATCCAATGGGCTGGGACGCCTTCGGCCTGCCCGCCGAGCAGTACGCGATCAAGACAGGCACGCATCCACGAGTCACCACCCAGAAGAACATCGACCGCTTCCGGAAACAGATCCGCTCGTTCGGCTTCAGCTTCGACTGGTCGCGCGAGATCGACACCACCTCCCCCGAATACTTCAAGTGGACCCAGTGGATCTTCTGCCAGCTCCACGAGCGAGGCCTGGCGTACCGCGCAGAAGTTCCCGTGAACTGGTGCCCGGCCCTCGGCACGGTGCTCGCGAACGAAGAGGTGATCGGCGGCAAGAGCGAGGTGGGCGGCCACCCGGTCGAGCGACGCCCGATGCTCCAGTGGGTGCTCCGAATCACCGAGTACGCCGACCGGCTGATCGAAGACCTGGACGACCTGGACTGGCCTGAATCGATCAAGAAGATGCAGCGGGAGTGGATCGGTCGCTCCGAGGGCGCGCGGATCCGCTTCGCCGTCGAAGGGCACGACGATGCGCGCATCGAGGTTTTCACGACCCGTCCCGACACGCTCTTCGGAGCCACCTACATGGTGCTGGCGCCCGAGCACGATCTCGTCGGCCGGATCACCGACGACGCCCAGCGTGAGGCCGTCGACGCATACATCGCGAAGAGCGCCTCCAGCAGCGAGCGAGCGCGCCTGGCCGAAAAGACGGGGGCCTTCACGGGTGCACACGTCATCCACCCGGTCACCGGCGAGCGGCTGCCGATCTGGATCGCCGACTACGTGCTCGCCGGCTACGGGACCGGCGCGATCATGGCCGTTCCGGCTCACGACCCGCGCGATCACGCCTTCGCCCGCGAGTTCGGTCTGCCGATCGTGCCGGTCGTCTCCGGCCCCGACACGCTCGACATCCAGGAGCAAGCCTGGGTGGGAGACGGCGTCGGCATCAACTCCCAGTTCCTGGACGGACTCGAGACGCCCGCCGCGAAACAGAAGATGATCGACTGGCTCGTCACGAACGAAGCCGGCGAGGCCGAGGTCAGCTACAAGCTCCACGACTGGCTCTTCAGCCGGCAGCGGTACTGGGGCGAGCCCTTCCCGGTAATCCACCGAGAAGACGGCAGCACTGTGCTCGTGCCGGCATCGGATCTTCCGGTAACCCTTCCGGATCTCGACGACTTCACGCCGAGCGGCGACTTCCAGCCCCCCCTCGCCCGGGCGCAGGAGTGGGTCGAGACCTCCGATCCGGAGACCGGGCGTCCCGCGCGAAGGGATGCGAACACCATGCCCCAGTGGGCGGGCAGCTGCTGGTACTTCCTGCGCTTCATCGATCCCAAGAACGACAGCGAAGCCTGGAGCCAGGAGGCGTCCGACTACTGGATGCCCGTCGACCTCTATGTGGGCGGCGCCGAGCACGCTGTCCTGCATCTCTTGTACGCGCGCTTCTGGCACAAGGTGTTCTACGACCTCGGGCTCGTGAAGACGAAGGAGCCGTTCCAGAAGCTGATCAACCCGGGGATGATCCTCGGCGAGAGCTACCGCTACTACGACGACAACCCGGGCGACAAGCCGGACGTCCCCGTCAACCTCTACGACTTCAACCAGGTCACCGTCGAAGGCGAGAGTGCCTGGGCGACGGAGACGGGCGACGAACTGAAAGCCCGCTGGATCATGCCCGGCGAGGTGCGAGTCGGCTCGGACGGCAAGCCGCAGCATCCGGATCATCCCAAGCTCGTCCTCGAGCCCGTGATCGAGAAGATGTCCAAGAGCCGGGGCAACGTGGTGAATCCCGACGACATCGTTGACGAGTTCGGGGCCGACACCCTGCGGCTCTACGAGATGTTCATCGGGCCCCTCGAGAAGGCGGCCCCGTGGTCCACCAAGGATATCCAGGGTGTCCTGCGCTTCCTCCAGCGGGCCTACCGGCTGCTGCTACACGACGAGCCCGACGGCACGAGCCGGCTGCAAGAGCAGGCGCCCGGAGACGGCACCCCCGAGCAGGCCCGGCTGACTGCCGCGACGATCGCGGGCGTGACGGCCGACATCGAGGCCGTGCACCTCAACACGGCCATCTCGAAGCTGATGGTCATGCTGCGCGATATCACGAAGAACGGCCCGCTCCCCGAGAACGCAGCGCGGGCGTTCGTGTTGTTGCTCTCGCCCTTCGCCCCGCACCTGGGCGAAGAGCTGTGGCAGCGACTCGGCAACGGGGACACCCTGGCCTACGAGCCGTGGCCCGAGGCCAACGCCGCACTGCTGCTGCGGGAGACGATCACGCTCGCCGTTCAGCTGAACGGAAAGCGGCGCGATGAGATCACCGTCGCCGCGGATGCCGAAGAGGAAGCGATCGCCGCAGCGGCAGTTGCCTCCGAGGGTGCTCAGCGACATCTCCAGGGACGCGAGCCGCGCAAAGTGATCGTCATCCCTGGACGCCTCGTCAACATCGTCGGCTAGACGCGCCGGAGTCCGACCGCTGGCCCGACCGGCTCGTTGCGAAGCTAGGCGAGAGCCTTCCACGCGAGATCGGCAAGCATCGCGAGGAAGAGCGCAAACAGGTAGGCGAGAGAGACGCGGAACATCGCCTGGGCAGACGCGTCATCCTGCTCCCGCAGCACCTCGACCGCCGCCCACAAGAACCAGGCGTTCATCACCACGGCAACGGTCCCGTATACCCAGCCCAGGAGTCCGAGGGCCACCGGGGCGAGCGTCACCGGGACGAGACCAATCGTGTACCAGAGCATCCGCCAGCGAGTCGGGTGATCACCGATCACGCTGGGCAGCATCGGGATGCCCGCAGCTTCGTAGTCGGCCTTGCGATACAGGGCAATCGCCCAGACGTGGGGCGGCTGCCAGAAGAAGACCACGCCGAAGAGCAGCAACCCGGCGGGGCCGATCGAGCCGTTCACCGCGACATCGGCGATCAGCGGGGCCGCCGCACCCGCCGCACCCCCGATCACGACGTTCCAGGACGAACGCGGCTTCAGCCAGATGGTGTAGACGAAGACATAGAAGAGGATGCTCGCAACGCAGACGCCGGCTGCGGGAGCCCCCGCCAGTACGTAGAGGAGCGCGGTCGCTACGACCCCCAGGGCCAACCCGAAGCCGAGAGCCGCGCCGGGTGCAATGCGGCCGGCCGGCAGCGGTCGCGCGCGGGTCCGCTCCATGACGGCATCGAGATCGCGCTCGATGTAGGCGTTGAGAGTATTCGCGGACGAAGCCGCCAAGGCGATCCCGAAGAGCGTCAGCACGACGAATCCGAAGGGGGGCCAGCCCCCCGCCGCCATCCCCATCACGGGCAGACCCGTGAAGAGCACCAGCGGCAGCAGGCGGGGCTTTGTCAGATCGACGTAGTTGCGGAGGGTTTCGAAAGTAGTGCTCGCCATCTCTCGCCGCCCTGAGGGATTGAGGAATTTCCGGGGCTGTTTCGCGGACTTAGGAGGCTCCGCATACGGAGCGCGCGGGAGCATTGCACAGGCAGGGGAGGAGATCGACCGGATGCAACCACACGATGCAGAAGGCATTTGCCGGATCGAGCCGATACCGTCGCCCAGAACGTGGGCCCCTTTGAGCTGAGCATCGTCCTGCTCTCCGCCGCACTCCATGCGGGTTGGAGCATCGCGGTCAAGAGCAGCCGCGACTCCGTCGTCTTCAACCTGTTGCAGTCGGGGATCCTGTGTACGGCCGCAATCGCTCTCCTGCCGTTCGTAGACGTGTCGGAGATCCCAGCACCCGTCTGGCGGATCGCGGCCATGACGGGCGTGGCGCACGCCCTCTACCTCTACTGGCTGAGCCGAGCCCTCGAGACAGCCGACATCTCGCTCGTCTACCCCATCGCCCGTTCGACGCCGGCCTTCATGCCGCTCGTCGCTGTTCCCCTGCTCGGAGAGAGCGTGTCCGGGCTCGGTGTATTGGGAATCGCCACCGTTGTGGTCGGAATCTGGCTGGTCAGCCTCGGGGGCCGGCTCAACCTGCGGTCGTTCCTCCAACCGGGACTGGTCTTCGCATATCTCACCCTGGCGAGCACAGTCGCATACGGGCTCTTCGACAAGGCAGCCATGACGAGCCTCGATGCAGTGACGTGGACGAGCGCGATTCCCCGGCCGATATTCTTCGTCCTGATGCTGTACCTGGCGAGCTCGGTCTACTACGTGCCGCTCGCGTTGTGGCGGCGCGGGACATCCCAGATTGGAGAAATCTGGCGGACGGAGTGGCGGAGCCTGCTCGTCTCGGCAGTGATCAGCCTCGCCAGCTACGGGTTCATCCTGGAAGCTCTGCGAACTGCACCCGCCAGCTACGTGGTAGCCGTGCGGCAATCGAGCGTCCTCTTCGTCCTGATCCTGAGCGTGCTTCTGCTCCGCGAGCGGCAGGGCCCAGCCCGCCTGCTCGGCGCCGGAATCACCGTGGCCGGAGTGGCCGTGATCGCGATAGCACCATGAGAGCCGGACTGCTGGGACGAGTTTCCGCCCTGCTGCTGCGAGCCCTCGGCGCCACCTGGCGGATCCAGACGGAAGGGCCCAACCCGCTGGCGCCCGGCCACGAACCGGTGGTTGCGGCCTTCTGGCACCGAAACCTCCTGATCGCGTCCTACTACTATCGAAGCCGCGGCTTCAGCGTGGCGGTGAGCCGAAGCCGGGACGGAGACCGCATCGCATCGTTGCTCTCGGCCCTCGGTTACGAGACCCCACCCCGAGGTTCGAGTAGCCGCGGCGGCGCGGCGGCCCTGCTCGAGTTGGTCCGCCAGGTCGAGTCCGGTACGACCGTCTCCATCCAGACTGACGGTCCTCGAGGCCCGGCACGTATCTCGAAGATCGGCATCGTCAGCCTGTCGCGGCTGACGCGGCGGCCGATCACACCGGTATCGTTCTCGGCCCGGCCGCGACTGCGCTTCCGAAGCTGGGACGGGACGCTGCTGCCGCTGCCCTTCGCGAAGGTATTGTGCCGTTACGGGGACGCCCTTCTCGTCCCGGCGGATGCGGACGAGGACGAGGAGGAGCAACGGCGGGCAGACCTGGATCGCGCGTTGAACACCCTCACCGACGCGGTCGACCGTGAACTCGGCCTACCGGGGGAGCGGTAGTCGCTAGACCTCGGCGAGGATCGGCTCGACGACGCTGCGGAGCCAGTTGCCGATGTCGGGATGGTCGAGTAGTCCAGCGTCGCGCAGCCGCGCCGCGCCGATCGCGTGCACCTCGTCGACGGAACTGGCCGAAAGGGCCCGTCGCGCATCTCTGCTGGTGTCGCCGAAGTCCACCGCGCGCACGATCTCCTTCACGAGGGGCACCTGGCTCGGCGTCCCCGAGAGTTCGTTGATACCCAGCCCCACCAGCAAGGGAACTGCCAGGGGGTTGGTGGCCATCTCTCCGCAGATCGAGATGGGAATGTCCGCGCCGCGTGCCGCTTCCTTCGAGCGCGCGATCAGCGTCAACACGGCCGGGTGCAGCGGCTGGTAGAGGTGCGCAACCCGCTCATTCCCGCGATCCACGGCCAGGGTGTACTGGGTCAGATCGTTGGTTCCGATGCTGAAGAAGTCGCACTCCTGTGCAAGCACGTCCGCGCAGATTGCCGCGGAGGGCACCTCGATCATGACCCCGACCGGCATGTCGGGATCGAAGTCCTCGCCTCTCTGCCTCAGCTGCGCCTGGGCCTCGTCGAGTGCCGCGCGGGCCTGCCGCAGCTCACCAATGCCCGAGATCATCGGAAATAGAAGCCGCACGGTTCGAGATGCGCTGGCCCGCAGGATTGCGCGCAACTGGGCGCGGAAGACGTGGAGGTTCTCCAGGGTGAGGCGAATCGAGCGACACCCGAGTTGGGGATTCGATTCCTCCTCCAGCCCGATGTTCGGAATTCCCTTGTCGCCTCCCAGGTCGAGGGTGCGGATCGTGACGGGACGAGGCCCCATCATCTCGCACACCCGACGGTAGAGCTGGTCCTGCTCGCGCTCGCTCGGGAAGCCGCGGTGCGCCAGGGCGAGCAGTTCCGTGCGAAAGAGCCCGACTCCCTCAGCGCCGTGCTGATCCACCAAGCGCAGATCGTTCAACAGCCCGACGTTGGCGCTGAGTGCGATCGTCCGACCGTCCCGGGTCTCTGCGGGCCGCTCCCGCATGGCATCCAGATGCAGGACCGAGTCCGCGTACTCCTCCTGGGCGCGGCGATACTCGGCAACCACGGGTTCATCGGGGGAGAGGAAGATCTCGCCGCTGCCCCCATCGACGATCGCCGTCTCGCCCACCCGGGCCGCACGCTGCACACCGCGAACGCCCGTGACCGCCGGGATCTCGAGCGTGCGGGCGAAGATCGCCCCGTGCGACGTCGCGCCACCGTGTTCCGAGACGAGGGCCGCCACCGCGTCGATCTCTAGGTTCGCGAAGAGCTCGGGATAGACGTTGTCGACGACCACGATCGAACCCGGCTGCATCGGGCGCACGTGCCGGCGAACCCCGAGCAGCTTTTCCATCACGCGCCTGCCCACGTCCTCGATGTCGGAAACCCGCTCACGGAAGTACGGGTCTTCGATACGCTCGAAGGTGCTGCGATACGCCTCCAGCACATCGCGCAGCGACGTCAGGGCGTTGCCGGACTCCTCAACACCCTGCTCGATCTTCCCGACGAAGCCGTGATCCTCGAGGATCTGGATCTGCGTATAGAAGACCGCCTCGAACTCCGGTCCAAAGCGCTCGCCCACCACCTCCCGCATGGCGTCGATCTCTCGTCGGGCCTCGGCGAGCGCATCCTGCAGATCGCGCTTCTCCTGGGCCGGATCGTCGCTCGGTGTGTAGTCGAGGCGCTCGAGATCAACCGGATTCTCGAGGCGATAGATTGGACCGATCGCGATGCCACGCGAGGTGGGGATCCCCTGGAGCTCCGCGCCCCCTTCGGAACGTTCATCCCGGTTCTCCTGCATGATACCCTGGCCGATCAGCTGGTCGACGTCCCGCGCTCGCGACTCCTCGGTATCCCCCGCAAGTGCGAGCAGCTGCGCATTGATCACCACCGGCGCCAGCAGCTGAGCGCAGGTCTGGAGAAGACTCACGTCGGTGGAATCGAAGTCGCGACTCTCGATGGTCTGGATGACGAGTACGCCGATCGTCACGCCCCGGAACACGAGGGGCGCAGCGAGAAGCGCTTCGTATCGCTCTTCGCCGGTCTCCGGGAAGTAGCGGTAGCTGGGATCCCTGCTCGCGTGAGCAGTTGCCACGACCTCGCCCCGCTCGGCCGCTAGGCCGACGAGGCCTTCGCCGAAGTCCAGCCGCACGTTGCCGAGGGAGCGCCGATCGAGCCCGCGCGTCGCGCGAAGTGTGAGGCGGTCGAAATCGGTCCCGGTCAGGTAGATCGAGCAGACCTCGGCGTCGAGCCGCTTCGCCACGAGGTCCGTGACGTTCGCAAGCGTCTCCTCGAGGTCGTGAGATCTGGAGACAATCTCCGCGACATCGGCCAACAGGGTGATGCGGTCGGGAATGACGACCTCCGGAAGTAAGGTCGCCCTATTGTAGCGCGGGGGAGGCTGCGCCTACTGGCGGAACAGGAAGCTCGGAAGGGGTCGTTTCGGCGGGAACACGAAGTCCTTGTCTTCGAAGCTAAGACCGAGCGCGAGCAGGATCTTGCGCTTGGTGTCCATCCGACAGTTCATGCCCTTCTCGACGCTGTGAATGGTCCGAAGTGCAACCTTCGCCTTCCGCGCCAGCTGGGCCTGCGTCATCAGCTTGTTCTCGCGCAGTTCACGCACCCGGTTTGCATTCAGGGGCTCTTCGTGAACGGGCAAATTCATCAGCTCTGCCATCTCGTTACTCCCTTGCTGCCGGGGTAGGTTCCCCGGGGCCCATCTAGGCACGCAAGGTTGTTCGACCGAACAGGGGATTTCTTTAGCGAAAATGGCGTGTTGAGAGATCTCTCGAGCACGCGGGTGCAGTCCCTGCGCAGCTTTCAACAACTGCAGGAGCCAGCCGGAATTGCAGGGGCAAGTCGCTCGCGAATGACCCCTCTGCGAACCTCAATTAGGGTTCCTGAACCGGCAAGACCCCCAGCCCTGGTTACCTGAGAGCGAGATTGGAGTTCGATTGAGACGCCTCGCCACCGCAGTCGTCGTGGCCGCGATCCTGCTGATCGCGGGCTTTGCGGGCGGATACGTCCTCTCCTCCGGCTGGGGGCGGGACTGGATGCGACGGGAAGTCGAGCAGATCCTCGGCGACGTCCTGCAGGGCGAGGTCCAGGTCGACGCGGTGCGGGTGGTTCTGTCCCGCGGCCTCGGACTACATGCCCGCGGGCTGCGCGCGTATCCCTCGCCGCAGGGACCGGGGTTGATGGCGAACGAGGCGTACATCGAGCTGAACGAAGCCGCGGCGCTCCTCGGTGAGTTCGAGCTCGCGTTGCTCGTCCTCGACGAGGCCGTGCTCCAGGCCCGGCTCGGTCCCGACGACTTCTGGACCTTCCCCCCGTTCCAGTCGCCGCGGAATCAAACAGGTGAGGCGGAGGAGGACGAGGCGGAGGCCGTTCTCGGCGTACTCGCCGGCACTGAGCGGATCGCCCGGGTGCTGCTCGAAGAGCCACGGATCGCGGATCGGATCGTGATCAATCAGGGCACGATCCGGTTCGAAGACCCCGTCGCAACGAAAGGCGGGCGAGTTGGAGTGGGGCTCCAACGATTCCACCTGCAGCACATCGAGGGGATGCTCACGCGCCCCTGGCTGTCGGATGACGGTCAGCTCGCTCTCACGGCGACGTTGATCGATCCGAGCGGCAACGAGGTCCCAGTCCGCTGGACGGCCTTCGTCCGAAGCGGCGAGTTGGAGATCGCCCTCGCTGCAGCAGATCTCGATCTCGCCGCCGCCGATGCCTACGTGCAGCGGATTTCCGAAAACGCGAACCTCGCCGGTAGGCTGAGCGGTGAGGTCCGGCTGCAGGCCGCCGAGCCGGGGTACCAACACGTGGTCCTCGACGTCGCCCTACAGGAGGTCGCACTCACCCTCGCACTCGGCGAAGAGCGACCGCTCGCCGAACTGCCCATGCAAACCCTGCACGCGCGCTTGGAGGTCGAACCCGAAGCCGTTCGCCTGCTCGACGCCCGCATGCACGGTCCCAGGGTGAGCCTGGATGCGTTCGCGACTGTGGTCCGCCCAATCTCCAGAACGTCCCCCGCACGAATCGAAGCCCGGCTGGGTGGGCTCGGCATCAGCGACGTGGGTCCGATCGCCAGGCAGCTTCTGGACTCCCGCAGCGAGTCGTTTCGCGAGTGGTTCGGCCGCCTCGAATCCGGCACGGTCGAGCGCCTCTCGATCAGCGGCAGCACGACCCTCGAGACCTGGGGGCAGCTCCTGGCCGGCGACCTCGCACAGCTACCCCCGCGCTTTCTCCTGGGCCTGCAGGTTTCCGACGTCACGCTGAGGCTCGACGAAGATGACCGCCTCACCCACGCCAGCTTCCAGGCGGATTGGGCCGGAGACCGACTCGAGATCCAACGCGGGCGAGGCAACTGGAAGGGCCTGCCACTCCCGGAGGTCAACCTCACGATTGACGGACTCAGTCGCTTTGTCGGCATGCAGTCGTCGCCCTACGAGACCGATGCCGAGCCGCTCCCCGGCCTGCCACTCGCCTGGGAGATGCTCCTCGAGCACCCGGAAGATCACGCGGCCGACGAAGCGTCCCCGAACCGCTTCCGGGTCGAGATCGACTACATCGACCACCCTGTCATGGCCTGGCCGATCGAGAACGCACGCGTAACCGTGCAGTCGATCCCACATGGCACTGAGTTCGTTCTCACGCAAGGCACCTGGGGAGGCTTCCCGGTCATCGCCGAGGCCGTATACCTGCTCCACCCGAAGCCGGTCCTCAGCCTGGGATTGCAGGCCAGGCTCGCTGGAGCCCACGGAAACGCGAGCAAGCGCCCGGCGCGGCCAGCGACCGCGGACGCGCTGTGGGGGCGGGGACGCTTCCGTCTCGAGCCAGGCTCGGGCGAGCCGGAGAAGCCCTCGCTTCTCTCGCACGCGAAGGGCGACTTCGAACTCACGAGAAGCATGCTCCGCTTCAGCGACGTCGAGGTCGCGCTACTCGGGTCGGGCCGCATGACCGCGCAACTCTCCATCGACCTGGGAGAGGCCGATCGGCTGCCGGTGGACTTCGAGGGCCGCATCGACCGCGCAGACGTCGACAATCTGGGCGCTGCACTTGGACTGCCGGAGGGTTTCATCACCGGCAAGATCGACATCGACGCCGACATCGCGGGGAGCCTATCGCGCGGCCAGCACCTCTTCGCAGGCCTGTCCGGCACGATCCACGGCGAGGCCGATGACGGAGAGATCCGACAGAGCGTCCCTCTCGCGGTGGCGATGGCCACGGCCACGGATGGCTTCAGCCCGTTCGCGGAGCGCGATCGGCTGCACTACCAGACCATCGAGATGGACATCGTCCTTGATCGGGGCCGCCTCGCGGCCAAGAAGATCGAGTTGGAAGGACCGGTGCGAGTCTACGCGAGCGGCACCCTCGACTTCGCGGAGCCTCCCCAGGAAATCGAAGCGGTGGTCGGCGTCTTCCTCTTCCAACGCGTACGGGAACTCTTGGGTAAGGTCCCCCTCGTGAATCTCATCCTTCCGGGATCGAGCAGCGGTCTGGTCGGCGCATACTTCCGCGTCCACGGGCCGTGGGACGAGCCGGAGGTGGACGCGATGCCTCTGAAATCCCTGACAGAGGGTGCCCCGGACATCATCACGGCACCCTTCGAAATCCTGCAATCCCTGTTGCAGGGCGACACCAAGAAGAGGAAGGACGCGAAGAAGGAAGCCGGCGAGAATTCCACCGAGGGGGGGCCCTCGTGACGTCTGCACCTCGAGCGCGTAGCAAGGTGCTGAGCCAGCAGGTCGCTGTTCGGCGCGTGCGCGCGGCACAGCGCCGGGGCCAGACCGTCGTCTTCACGAACGGCTGTTTCGATCTTCTACACGTCGGCCACGTTCGCAGTCTCGAGCAGGCCCGAAGCCTGGGCGACCGTCTCGTGGTCGCGGTGAATAGCGACGCGAGCGTTCGCCGGCTCAAGGGAGAGGGCCGTCCGGTCATCCCGGCCCGCGAGCGAATGGAGATCCTGGCCGCCCTCGCCTGCGTCGATTGGGTGATCCCGTTCCGCGGTGCCACCCCACTCGCGGTCATCCGCGCCGTGCGTCCCGACGTCCTGGCGAAGGGAGGCGACTGGGCGCTCGATGAGATCGTCGGACGAGCCGAGGTCGAGAGCTGGGGCGGTCGTATCGTGAGGCTAAAGCAGATTCCGGGGGTCCGGACGAGCCGGATTCTCGACGGGACACCTCGAAAGCCTCGCTAGAGGCTTTCGGTGGATGACGCCTGCACCGGCGTCAACGCGTTGATCAGTCGGCTTCGCTGACGGCGGTGAGATCGTCGCCGTCGAGCTCGCTCACCTCGAGGGTCGCCGTGAGCGCGGCGACCTCGGTGCTGCCCGCAGCCAGGCTGTCGCGGGCTACGGGCAGAACAGACTCTCGGAGATAGATCGCGGAGCTCCACGAGCCTGCCGGATGGACGATCGGGCACTCGGGCCAGGCGACCAGTGCCAATACAAGTTCGGGCGAAACCGCAGGCGCACCCGCGTCCAGAACGAGCACCCGTTCCGCCTCGGACATTTCGAGTACCGCCACGAGCGCCGAGAGTGGAGACTCGTTCGGCCCGGAGCGCCGCACCACGACGTCCTGACAGACTCGCTCGAGCAGCGCACGGAGGGCCGTCACCGACGTGTCAGCGTCCCGGGACCCGCCAGTAACGACGCCCGAGACGTTCGAGAGACGTCCCTCCCGGAGATCCTGCGCGTCAGAACCCGGCAGCGTGTCCACCGAAGACCTCGTCGTCCAGCACCTGCACGACCACGGTCTGCCCAACCGCCAGGCTCGTCTCTTCGGCCGGGAAGATCAGGAGTCCCTGGGCGACCGTGAGGGATGTCAGGATGCCCGAGCTCTGGCTTCCGGTGCTCGACGCCACCAGCTCGCCGGCTTCATCCCGATCGAGTCGCACTCGCACGAAGTGCAACCGGCCGGCCTTCTTCTCCAAGGCCTCGCCGAGGCGGGCGCGTATCGTCGGACGAAAGAGGGTCTTGTGCCCCATCATCTTGCGAAGCGCCGGGCGCACGAACTGATCGAAGGTGACGGACGCCGAGACGGGATTTCCCGGCAACCCAAAGACGAGAGGTCGCCGATCAGAAGCGTCGTCACCGAAGCCGCCGAAAGCGAAGGGATAACCCGGCTTGATGTGAACGCCCCAGAAGTCGAGCCTCCAACCGAGCTTCTCGAGCACAGGCCTCACGTGGTCATGGTCTCCGACCGAGATGCCCGCCGAGCTGACGATGCAATCCGCGCGCAGACCGGCGCGCAGGTGCGCCTCGATGTCATCGGGATCGTCGCGTGCGATGCCCAGGTAGATGGACTCGGCGCCGATCTCCCGGCACTGGGCAGCGAGGGTGTACGAGTTCGACGAGGCGATGCGGCCACCCGAGAGGTCGCCGTCCGGCTCGACGAGCTCATCTCCCCCCGACAGGATCGCGACCCGGGGCACCTGGTGGACCGCAACGACGCTGCGCCCGAGGCTCGCGAGCAATCCCAGTTGGGCGCTGCGAAGCACGGTGCCCGGCTCGAGCACCCGGTCACCCGCGCACAGGTCCTCGCCCGCGTCTCGAACGTGATCTCGTGGGCCCGGTTCGACCAGGAAGCCAACAAGGTCACCTTCCCCGGCCTTGGTGTCCTCCTGCATCACGACGGCATCGGCGCCGGGTGGCATCGGGGCTCCGGTGAAGATGCGAGCTACCTGCTCGGACTCGAGCGTCCGATCCGCTTGAGCGCCGGCGGCGACCTCGAAGGCGACCGGGAGTGAGACGGGGGAGGACGCCGAGGCACCGGCGAGGTCGGCGCGATGGACCGCATACCCGTCCATCGCCGAGCAGTCGGCGGGCGGCAGCATGCGGTCGGAGAAGACCGGCTCGGCCAGCACACGGCCCTGGGCCCCCCGCGTCGTGACGGTCTCGGCCCCGAGCACCGGGGTAACCCCGAGAATGGCCTGCTGGGCCTCCGAGACGCTCAGTCCGGTCCGCACAGCCGCCAAACGTAACGCAGTCCCTGCGTCCCGGTCGCTTCCTTGGCGCCTCTCGGCCGGACCGCTAGAGTGCCTACTTTTTGGGCACCCCAAATCTTTGAAGTCCTGCAAGTTCCCGCGCGGAGAGACAAATCGTGCCTCGCCAGCTCCAGACGATCCTCGATGCCGTGTTAGACGGCGTGGTGGTACTCGACCGCTCTGCGCGGGTGGAGCTGCTGAACTCGGAAGCCTGCCGGATCCTGGAGAGTTCGTCCGAGGGCGCCTCGGGTGCCCCGCTCGAGAAGCTCCTGGGCCCGGGTCACGCGATCTCGATGGTGGCGCAATCCGTCCTTCTGGATGGCCGCTCCGCGATCGCCGCCGAGGTCACCATCGAGCGGCGCTTCAGCACGGACGTGATCGCCGACGCGGCGGTGGCGCCGCTCTCCGAAGCAGACGGAGAGGTCGGCGGAGTCGTCATCGTCCTGAGGGATTGCACGATCCAGAACTCCCTTCGCGACGCCGCCGACGAGCAGGAGAAGCTCGCGTCTTATGGACACATCGCTGCCGGCATCGCCCACGAAGTGAAGAACCCCCTCAGCGGAATCCGGGGCGCCGCCGAACTGCTCGAGGCGCGAACCGCCGACGAGCGCGCCCAGAAGACCGCCCGGCTGATCGTCCGCGAGGTCGACCGCATCAGCTCCCTGGTCGATGAGCTGATGGTGTTCGCGAAGGGCGAGGAGCTGGATCACCAGCTCACGAACATCCACCGGGTGCTCGACGCCGTGCTCGAGTTGATCGGGCTCGACCCGCTCTCCGAGAAGCTATCCGTCAATCGTGCCTACGATCCTTCGATCCCCGAGCTGATGGCCGACGAGCGCCGTCTCACCCAAGTCTTCCTCAACCTGGCCCGCAACGCCCTCCAGGCGCTGGCCGGCGCGCCGGGCTCGTTGACGGTCCGCACCCGCATTTCGCTGGATCACCGCCTGCCGGGCACCGGCGGCCGGCCGCTCCCCACCGTCGTCATCGAGTTCATCGACAGCGGACCCGGTATCTCCCAGGACGATCTGAGACGACTGGCAACTCCATTTTTCACCACCAAATCGAAGGGAACCGGGCTCGGCCTGGCCGTCGCGCGCCACTGGGCGTCGCAGCACGGTGGCGCCCTCGACATCCAGAGCACCGAGGGCAAGGGAACGACCGCCCGGGTCTCGCTACCCCTGCGACAGCATTGAGATCCCAACGATGACGACCGACATCGGCAAAGCGCACATCCTCATCGCAGATGACGAAGCCTCGATTCGCTTCGTGCTGCGCGAGGCGCTCGAGACCGCGGGCCACGAGATCGACGAAGTAGAAACCGGGGACGCAGCTCTCGAGGCGCTGTCTCGCGGCGGTTACGACCTCGCGTTCCTCGACATTCGGATGCCGGGACCGAGCGGGCTCGATCTGCTCGACCAGATCAACGCGCTCGGGGTCGACACGTCTGCGGTCATCATCACCGCGCAGAACACGATGGACAACGCCGTCGAAGCGATGAAGCGCGGCGCCCTCGACTACCTGGTCAAGCCCTTCCCGTTGGCCACCGCTGTCACCCTGGCCGAGAAGGCGTTGCGAACGCGAGTGCTGCACGCCGAGGTACAGGAACTGCGCCGCGAAGTCGGACGCTCGATGACACCCGGCGGCGAGCGCATCGTGGGCCGCAGCCCGGAGCTTCTCGAAATCTTCAAGACGATCGGCAAGGTGGCGCTCCACAACGTGCCGGTGCTGATCACCGGCGAGAGCGGTACCGGCAAGGAACTGGTCGCCCACGCGATCCACGCCGCGAGCCCACGGGCCGAGGAGCCCTTTGTGGTCGTGAACGCTGCCGCCATCCCCCGCGAGCTGCTCGAGACCGAGCTCTTCGGGCACGAGCGCGGCGCCTTCACGGGAGCCGTCGAAGCCAGAGCTGGGCGCTTCCGGGAAGCTTCCGGTGGCAGCCTCTTCCTCGACGAGATTGGCGACATGCCCATCGAGCTGCAAGCGAAGCTCTTGCGGGTTTTGCAGAACGGCGAGATCACGTCGGTCGGCGGAACCGAGGTGATCCACGTCGACGTGCGCATCATCGCCGCCACCCACCGCGATCTCGACGAGGAGCTCAAGCGCGGACGCTTCCGGGAAGACCTGCTCTATCGCCTGCGCGTCGTGCCGATCCACATCCCGCCGCTGCGCGAGCGTCCGGACGACGTCGCACTCCTCGCTCGAACCTTCGTAACGCGCTATGCGGGCGAGCTCTCCGAAGGCCCCACCGACCTTGCCGACACGACGATCGATTGCCTGCTCGCTCACAACTGGCCTGGCAACGTCCGCGAGCTCGAGAACGCGATCAAGCGTGCGCTCGTCCTCCACGCGGGCGGCATCTTGTCTCCAGACGACTTCGACTTCCTCGCAGGCGGCTCCGGCGGCGAGGCCGGCAATGCCGAGAGCCTGGCACAGCTCGTCACCAGCGAGGTGAAGGCGGCTCTCGATGACACGGATCCGAGCGAGGTGTACCGGAAGATTCTCGAGCGTGTCGAACGCCCCCTGCTCGAGACGGTCCTCGCGCGGACCGGAGGCAACCAGATTCGCGCGGCGGCTCTGCTCGGCATCAACCGGAACACCCTGCGAAAGAAGATCAGCGAGCTCGACATTTCGGTCCCGACACGGTCACGGCCTTGACGCTCGCAGCCCATGCCTTCGACGGACTGCACGTCCTCGCGGACGACGATCCGCACTGGCCGGTCGGGCCCGTCGAACAGGCGAAGCACGCCTGCGCGGGGGGCGCATCGGTGGTGCAGCTGCGCGTCAAACACGCGACGGATCGCGAAGCTCTCGTGTGGGGGCGAGCGATCCGAGAACTGACCCGAAACGCCGGGATTCGCTTCGTGCTGAACGACCGCTTCGACCTCGCCCTCGCCTGCGGGGCAGACGCCGTCCACCTGGGCCAGACGGATCTGCCACCCCAGGCACTGCCCGCCGCAGCTCGCAAGCGGCTCGCTGTCGGACGCTCTACCCACAACCTCGAGCAGGCTCGCGCTGCGCGCAGCGAGGCGATCGACTACGTGGCCTTCGGCCCGGTATTCGGAACGACGTCGAAGGCTTCGGCGTATTCTGCGCGCGGCACCGAAGCGCTTGCGCAGATCGTCGGCCTCGCGGCTCCACTCCCGGTCGTCGCGATCGGCGGCATCGACGCGTCCAACGTGGGCGAGATCGCGGCCACCGGCGCGGCGGGCGCCGCGGTGATCTCGGCCGTCGCGGCAGCAGCAGATCCGATGCGCGCAACGCGCGACCTGGTGCGTCGGATGAGTGACCGGGCATGAGCGATCTCGACCTGCGGGCGGTCTCGGCGGTGGGGTTCTTCGTCATGATCGGCCTGGCCTGGGCGGCCTCTGCGGATCGCCGCGCGTTTCCGCTACGCGCGGTGCTGTGGGGAATCGGACTCCAATTCGCACTCGCCGTCATCCTGCTGCGCACGCAGGTCGGGCACGGCTTCTTCGGCGCCGTCAACACGGGCGTGAATCGATTTCTCCTGTACGCCAACGAGGGGACGCGCTTCGTGTTCGGCCCCCTGATGGATACGGGCTTCTCGTTCGCGCTGAACGTGCTGCCGCTCATCATCTTCATGGGCAGCTTCTTCGCGGTGCTGTATCACCTCGGGGTGGTGCAGCGCGTCGTCGGGGTCCTCGCCTGGCTGCTGGCACGAACGATGCGACTCTCGGGCGCCGAGAGCCTGGCCGCGGTCGCGAACATCTTCGTGGGCATGATCGAATCGAGCCTGGTCGTGAAGCCGTACCTCGCGCGAATGACCCAGTCGGAACTCTTCAGCCTCATGAGCCTCGGGATGGCGACCGTGGCCGGCTCGGTGCTCCTCTCCTATGTGAGCATCCTCGGCGGCGGCGACTTCGCGGGCCACCTCGTGACCGCTAGCCTGCTGTCAGCGCCTGCGGGCCTGCTGGTCGCGAAGGTCATGCTGCCCGAGAAGGAGCGTCCGGTGACCGCTCAGACCGTGGGCACCTGGATCGAGACCGATTCGGTGAACGTGATCGACGCGGCGGCGACCGGCGCCCTCAATGGCCTGCGCCTCGCCGCCTATGTGGGCACGATGCTGGTGGCCTTCGTGGCACTCATCGCCTTGTCGAACGACGTGCTCGCTTCTCTCGGTGGGCTCGCGGGCGTTCCCGATCTCACCTTGCAGAAGATCCTCGGCTGGCTGCTGGCGCCGTTCGCCTGGCTGATGGGGATTCCGTGGGAGGATGCCCGCTCCGTCGGATCGATGCTGGGCATGAAGACCATCCTCAACGAGTTCTTCGCCTACCAGGAACTGGGGCGCGCCATCCAAGCCGGCGAGATCAGTGAGCGCGCGGCGATCGTGGCCTCATACGCACTGTGCGGCTTTGCGAACCTCGGGTCGCTGGCGATCCTGCTGGGTGGGATCGGTGGCATCGCGCCGGAGCGGCGGCAGGACGTCGCGCGACTTGGCATGCGCGCGATCCTCGCGGGAACCCTCGCCACCATGATGACCGGATGCATGGCCGGCATGCTCCTGTAACCGATGCACCCCCGCCGGAGAGGGGTTGCAATCCGATGCGGCTTCCGATCCAATTGCCCGCCTAGCCCACTGCGGGCGCAACCCCCAGCGACGCACGATCAAGGAGCACCCATGGCGCAAGCTTTCCTGTCGGATGGATGGTTCGACGAGGCCGAGAAGATTCGAGCGGAGATCGACCCCGAGGTTCCCGAGGCAGTCCAGGGCCTCGTCATCAACCTGCTGGTGAAGGACGGACCCGACGGCGACATCGAGGCGAAGATGGAGGCAGGCCGCTTCGTGAAGGGGATGGCCGATGAGGCGCCCACGAAGCTCACCGTGCCCTACGACATCGCCAAGAAGATGTTCATCGAGCAAGATCCGCAGGCTTCCATGCAGGCCTTCATGAGCGGTCAGATCCAAGTCGAAGGCGACATGACGAAGATCATGGCGATGCAGGCCGCCGGGCAGCCGAGCGAGAAGGCCCTCGAGGTGCAGAAGCGCATCTCCGAAATGACCGAGTAGCGCTGCCTCTCGCCCCCTTATTAAGCGGAAGCGATCAAGGCTTGCCCAGGTAGAAGCGGCGGCATCGGACAGCCGAGCGAATCGGCGGTCGCCCGCATCAGTTCCGCCTCGATGGGTGTGATCTTTCCGTCCGCCTGGATGCAGTCAGCAGCAGCGTGAACGATCGCGCGCTTGAGCTTCGGTGCGGCCGCCGCGATCCGGTCGAGAGAGCGATCGATCTGGATGAGGCCCGCATCCTCGGGCGCGAGCAACCCCTGTGGCGGAAGCTGCAGCCGCTGCGCGCCGAGCGCGAACGAACGCTGCGTCTGTTCCGGGCTGCCGCGACCCGCGTGGGCGAGTGCAGACAGCAACACGCGGCAGGCGTTCTCGAGCGGGCGCAGCGAGCGATAGCGAACCCGCAGGGGCGCGGCTGGAGCAAACGTGGGACGCAGGTGCTGCACCAGCAGCCGCTGCAGCGTCCACTCGAAGAGGTCGAGCCTCTCGTCGGCCTCGACGAGCACGCGCAGATTGCGACAGAACACCTCGTACTGGGCGGGCGACAGCTCGCGCAGTGCAGGCAGGGTCGTGTCCACGAGCGGGAGCCGCAACGCCGGGTCGAGCGCATCGACCTGGGAGAGCAGTTGCTGCGTTTCGCTGTAGACGCCGGGATCCGCGTGCCGGGCGAGTTCGCCGAGCTGGACGGTCCGAACTTCGGCGTCGGAGTGGATCAGTAACGCGTAGACGAGGGCGCGAGCCCCGTAGGCGTCGTGCGCGGCATCGCGCAAGCTCGCAGGCATTCCGGTCAGGATCGTCTTCGCGTGCTCGAGATGCTGCAGGCTCGGCTGGCCGATGTGCTCGACGCCCGTGGCCCCGGCTTCAACCGCGCCAGCGAAGCCGGCGGCGAGCGGCGATTCCGCGCCCTCGGCGGAAGCAGCCGTGGCCTCTGCGGCCAGGCTACCGCTCCAGGAGGGATCCAGCCGCGTGATGCGCTCGGCGAGCGGCGGGTGCGTCGAGAAGAGCGCGTTGAATCCGCTCGTCGCGCGGCCGAAGAACATGTGACTCGCTTCGGGAGCCGCCGGGCTCTGGATCTCGGATCCCTCGGTCGCGCGTCCGATTCGCTTCAGCGCCCCCGCGATTCCGCCCGGGTTCCGGGTGAACTGGACCGAGGACGCATCGGCCAAGAACTCGCGTTGGCGGCTGACCGAGGCCTTGATCAGATTTCCGAACAGCGTGCCCACGAAGCCGATCAGCATCAGGCCCCCGCCCACGACCACGAGAGCCGTACCGGAGTTGTCGCGTCCCGAGCGCCCGCGGCCGCCTCCGGCAAACAGCGAGGAGCGCAGCAGGAAATACCCGATGATGCCGAGCAACAGGATGCCGTGCAGCACGCCCATCAAGCGTAGGTTGAGCCGCATGTCGCCATTCAGGATGTGGCTGAACTCGTGGGCGATCACGCCCTGCAACTCGTCGCGTGGCAGTTGCTCGACACACCCGCGCGTGACGCCGATCACCGCGTCATCGACCGTGAACCCAGCCGCGAAGGCATTGATCCCGGACTCCTGTTCGAGCAGGTAGACGGGCGGGCTGGCCGTGCCTGAGGCGATGGCCATTTCCTCGACCACGTTCAGGAGCTTACGCTCCAGTGGGTCGCTCGAGTTCGCGTGGACCAGGCGGCCTCCGAGAGACTCGGCCACGAAGCTGCCGCCGGCTCGAAGCTGCGCGAGCTTGTACAGCGTCCCACCGCCCACGACCAGCAGCGTCGCGAACGAAACCTGAGCGAGCAGCTCCGGGTTCCACCAAAGCAGCTCAAACTGCGGATCGCCCGTGTAGGAGTCCTGGCCCTGGTAGCCAAACACGACGACGGCCAGCGCGTAGAGCGAGACGCAGATCGCGATCACGGCCAGCACGAAGAGCAGGATCAGGCGTCCCGTGTTTCGCCGCGCGTCATCCTGGAGTTCGAAGAAGTCCGTCGCCACAGCCCGCTACTCAGAAGGAAACCTGAGGAGCCTCCTGGATCGCCTCCCGGTCCTCGAATTCGAGCAGACTCGCGTCTTCCGCGTGGCCGAAGGTTCCCGCCAGAGCCACTGCGGGGAAGCTCTGCCGATAGCTGTTGTAGGCGGTGACGGAATCGTTGAAGGCCTGCCGCGAGAACGCGACCTTGTTCTCGGTCGAGGTCAACTCCTCGGAAAGCTGCATCATGTTCTGGTTCGCCTTGAGGTCTGGATAGGACTCGGCGAGTGCCATCAGGCGTCCCATGGCGCCCGAGAGCGCGCCCTCGGCGCCTGCGAGTTCGCTCATCGCAGCCGGGTTGCCCGGATCGCCCGCCGCGCGCGCCAGCCCGCTCACCGCCTGGTTGCGAGCCTGGACGACTTCTTCGAGGGTCTCGCGTTCGTGCTCCATGTAGCCCTTGGCGGTCTCGACGAGGTTCGGGATCAGGTCGTAGCGGCGCTTCAGCTGCACCTCGATCTGGGCAAACGCGTTCTGGTAGCGGTTCTTGAGTCGCACCAGGCTGTTGTAGATGCCCACCGCCCAGACGACGAGAACGACCAGGACTCCGAGCACGACGAGAAGTTCGATCACGGGTTACCTCCAACTCGCGGATGGCGCGAGTATAAGACATGCCCCGCCCAGACGCGCTGGCGCGACACGCGCAGAGCCAGGCTGCCGGCTTCGAGCGGGATCTCCATGCGGGCGGGGAGTCTACTGGAGTCGCTACCCTGCGCGTCCGGCTTTCAGGAGGAGCAGATGAAGTTCGCGAATCGCGTCACGGAGATGCTCGGCATCGAAATTCCGATCGTGCAGGCGCCAATGGGCTGGATCGCGCGCTCCCAACTCGCCTCCGCGGTTTCGAACGCCGGTGCCCTGGGGATCATCGAGACCTCTTCGGGGGAACTCGACGTGGTGAAGGAAGAGATCCGCAAGATGCGCGATCTCACCGACAAGCCCTTCGGCGTCAACATCGCCCAGGCCTTCGTGCGCGATCCGAACATCGTCGACTTCGTGGTCGACCAGGGCGTGAAATTCGTGACGACGTCTGCGGGCAGCCCGATGAAGTACACGGCCGCCATCAAGTCTGCCGGCCTCACCGTCTTCCACGTAATTCCCACGTTGAAGGGCGCTCTCAAGGCTGTCGAGGCCGGGGTGGACGGCTTGATCGTGGAAGGCGGCGAAGGCGGAGGCTTCAAGAACCCGCGTGACGTCGCCAGCATGGTGCTGCTGCCGCTGGTCCGCTCGAAGGTCGAGATTCCGATCATCGCCGCGGGCGGCATGATCGACGGCGGCACCATGGCCGCCGCGTTCACCCTGGGTGCCGAGGGCGTCCAGATGGGAACGCGCATGGTCTCGTCTCTCGAGTCACCCGTGCACGAAAACTGGAAGAACTCGATCGTGGCTGCAGCGGAGACCGACACGATCTTCCTGAACCGCCGCTTCGGACCGGGACTCCGCGCGCTGCGAACCGAGCGGAGCGAAAAGCTCGAGTATGCGGACGAGAACGTGATGGGAGAGTTCGGCCGTGCCAAGGACCTCTACTTCGGAGGGGACATGAACGCGGCCATCGCCCTCAGCGGGCAAGTCGCAGGACGCATCGATTCCGTGCGTCCAGTGGCTGACATCATCCGCGAGACCGCGAAGGAGTTCTTCGAGGTGCTCGACGGAGTCGCAGACAGGTACCTGCGAGGCGACGAATAAACCCTCGTCAACGAGTGGACTCGCGGATACGCGGGTGGGCTGCGTCCGAGAAACTTCCGGGAGATCTCCATGTCCGATGCCACAATTCAAGGCGACTGCAACGAGCGCTTCGGCGCCGTGCGCGACACCTTCGAGGCCGCCTGCGCGAGCGGCGCGGAGATCGGCGCGGCGGTCTGCGTCGTGCAAGACGGCGAGACCGTCGTCGACCTCTGGGGCGGCTTCAAGGACGCCGCCCGGACCGAGCCGTGGCAGCGGGATACGCTCGCGAACGTGTTCTCCACCACGAAGGGGATGACGGCGCTCTGCGCGCATCGGCTCGTAGACGAAGGGCGCCTGGATCTCGATGCGCCGGTCGCGACCTACTGGCCGGAGTTCGCCCAGCAGGGCAAGGGCGAAATCACCGTGCGGCAACTGATCAGCCACCAGGCGGGCCTGCCCGCGGTGCGCAAGACGCTCCCCCCGGAAGCCCTGTTCGACTGGGACCAGATGACCGACGCACTCGCAGCCGAGCAGCCCTGGTGGACACCCGGGACGAAGCACGGTTATCACGCCGTCACGTTCGGATGGCTGGTGGGAGAAGTCGTGCGGCGCATCACCGGCCAGAGCCTGGGCGCGTACTTCGCAAAGGAGTTCGCCGAGCCTCTGGGCGCCGACTTCGTGATCGGCTTCGGGCCCGAACTCGACGCGCGTGTCGCACCGCTCGTGCAAGGTCCGATCTTCGCCGAAGAAGGCGAAACCAGCCTGTTCGAAGAGCTGCTCGCGAATCCGGAGAGCATGACCGCGCGGGCGTTCAACAACCCGCCTCTCCTCGGCACCGAACTCCCCAACACCCGCGAGTGGCGCGCGGCGGAAATTCCCGCGGCGAACGGGCATGCCTCGGCGGCGGGCATCGCGACGATCTACGGCAAGCTCGCCGCGGGCGACCTCCTCTCCCAGGCCGTGCTCGAGGAAGCCCGCACCTGCCAGGCGGAAGGCGAGGACGCGATCTTGCCTCTCGTCACGAAGATCGCGTGCGGGTTCATGCTCGCACCGGCCAACGAGCCCTGCGGACCGAACCCGAAGGCCTTCAATCACGCGGGCGCTGGCGGTTCCCTCGGCTACTGCGATCCGGAGGCGAAGATCGGCCTCGGCTACGTGATGAACAACATGCACTCGGGTCTATGGCTCGTGGATCCCCGGGCGCGGAACCTCGTCGAAGCGGTGTACGCGGGCCTGTAGCAGCCCGCCCCGGCTAGACGGCGTCCTCGAGGGCGAGGAACTTCTCGAGGATGCGCTCGCCGTCCGGGTGCTTCGAGATCCGCTCCGAGAGCATCTTGCGGCTCTCGACGGCGGCGAGCTTCGGCTGCTCGACGGTCGCCCAGTGGACGATGCGCTTCCAGGCCGCATCGATGATCTCGTGGCCCGGCTTGCGTCCGCCGTTCACCGTCTTGAAGGTCAGGCTCCTCAATTCGCCCAGGTAGAGCCGCAGGGAGCGGACGTGGATCTCCTCGTCCTTGCGGATGCGATCGACTACGTCTGCGGCTTCCTCAGCCTGCTCGCGATTGTCGAGAAACAGGTCGGGATCGCGCAGCATGAGTTCAGTGAACGAGAAGCCGATCTCGGCGCGGAATTCGATCAGCAGCAAGTTCAACAGGAACATGATCGTCTGCTCGTGGGCCCCGGGGATCTCGGGCTCTTCCTGCCGCGCGGACTCGGGACGACCGATCCGCTCGGGCACAACGGGCTGGGCGAAGTCGGTCTCGCCGAAGGCCAGGTCGCGCAACGCGAACCACATGACGTCGTGGCCGCCGATGGCCTTGTCGGGCTCCCCCCCTTCATCGACACCGTGAGCCCACAGCAGGCCCTTGTTGAGGTGCCCGATGCCCATCCCGGAGATGTCCTCCTCGCTGATCTCCTGGAAGTCGGGGAACGTGATTTCGGCGAGCATCCGGCCGCGGCCTTCGATCATGCCGGTGATCGTGAGGTTGTTCCAGAAGGTCTGGCCGAGCCCCTCGAGCAGCAGGCACTTCTGCTGGGCCCGGTTGGGATAGCGGACGCCTCCGAGCAGGGACGCATCGGCGTCGAGGAGATCTCCGCCGCCAGCACGCAGGGCATCGATCCAGGCCTCGATGGCCGGCTCGCGAACGAGTGCCCGGGGTGGGATGTAGCTTCCGTCAGCATCGAAGCCGCCGTGCAGGCGCTGGCTTCCGATGAAGTGGGGCTTCGCATAATCGTGGGAGCGGCAGAGTTCTTCCTGGTTGTAGACGAGCTGGGTCACGAGCGACTCTCCTGTCGTTTCTCTTGTGCGGGACTCTCGCGGACCAGCGCGCGTCCGCAAAAGCGGGTGATCTGATCGAGCACGACATCGCGGTCGAGATCTCGATGATGACCGTGTTGCAGGGCCTGCTGGATCAGGCCAACGATCGCGTGAGCGCACAGGAGCGGATCGTAGTCGCA
>JAYGDB010000093.1:0-12180 GCA_046583095.1 Myxococcota bacterium
GCGAGACGGTGGCGCAGGGTGGCAAGCTGCTCTTCGTCGGCACCAAGCGGCAGGCGGCTCCACTGGTCGAGCTCGAGTCCCGCCGGTCGAATCAGTTCTACGTCAGCAACCGCTGGCTCGGCGGCACACTCACCAACTGGAAGACCGTCCGGAAGTCGATCGATCGCTACAAGCAGATGATCGAGATGCGGGATGACGAAGAGAAGCGCGAGCGGCTCTCGAAGAAAGAACTCGCGCGAGTCAACCGGCTGTGCGAGAAGTACAAGAAGTCGCTCGAGGGCATCAAGGAGATGTCGAAACTGCCCGACGTCGTCTTCATCATCGACGTCTCCAAGGAGGAGATCGCGGTGAGCGAGGCGCGTCGCCTCGGCATTCCGATCGTCGCCATCGTCGACTCGAACTGCGATCCCGAGGGCATCGACTTCGTGGTGCCGGGCAACGACGACGCCATCCGCTCGTTGAATCTCTACTGCAAGCTCGTCGGCCAGGCTTGCATCGATGGTGAAGCCGAGTTCCAGAAGAACATCCAGGCGGAGAAGGATGCAGCGCCGGCCGAAGCGGCCGCTGACGGCCCGTCCACGGGTCGCCGCGTGGTCGAGATCAAGCAGCCCCCGCGTCGGGGCCGAGGCCAGGCGGGTGGGCGCACTCACACGTCCGCGGGCTGGGCGGACAGGGATGCAGCGCCGGCCGCAGAGGAGGCTGCGCCCGCTTCCGCCGAGTCGGCGTCCGAGGCGGCTGCCGATTCCAAGGGCGAGCAGGCACCGGACCTGGTGACCAGCGTGCGCCCCAAGCCCGAGCTTCAGCCCGGGGCTGAGACGGAAGAGGAGTAGATCTCGGCCCGCGGGGTCGAACAGGCAGCGGGCCGTCCACTAGCGATTGGGAAGACTCGCGAGGCACTGAGACAAGAAAGGCAGGATCGATGGCCATCTCGGCGGCAGAGGTAAAGACGCTCCGGACCCAGACCGGAGCGGGCATGATGGACTGCAAACGCGCCCTCACGGACGCGGACGGCGACGCTGAGCGCGCTATCGAGTTGCTGCGCGAGCGCGGCCTCGCGAAGGCCGGCAAGCGGGCGGGTCGAACGACGAGCGAGGGCGTGATCGGCATCGCCCGAAGCGGTCCAGTTGCGGCGATGGTGGAGCTTGCCTGCGAGACCGACTTCGTGGCTCGCACCGATGAGTACCAGGCGCTCGGCCAGGAGATCGCGGATCTCGTCGCCGGGAATCCCGACCTGGCAGAACTCGAGAAGACCCTGGTCGCGCCGATGGGCGATGCGACCGTCGAAGCTCGCATCCAGGCGGCCATCGGCAAGTTGGGGGAGAACATCGAACTCAAGCGGGTCGCCCGACTGGAGGTGGCCCAGGGTGTCAGCGGGGGCTACGTGCACGCGGGCGGGAAGCTCGGGGTAATCGTGTGTGTGGAATCCGACCTCTCGGGACTGGCCGAGGGCGCCGACGCCCAGATCGAAACCCTTGCGAAGGACCTCGCCATGCACGTGGCTGCGGCGGATCCGACGCCGCTGTCGGTGGATCGTACTGGCATGCCCGAGGACGCAGTCGAGAAGGAGCGCCGGGTGCTGCGCGCCCAGGCCGAGCAGAGCGGCAAGCCCGAGGGAGTGATCGAGAAGATGGTCGAGGGCCGGCTGAGGAAGTTCTTCGCCGCGAACTGCCTGCTCGAGCAGCCGTTCGTAAAGGATCCCGACCGCAGCGTGGGCGACGTCGCCAAGGCGGCTGCCTCCGAGGCCGGGGCCTCCGTGACGGTCTGCGACTTCGCGCGCTTCCGTCTCGGCGAGGACAGCGCGACATGAAGCCCGCCTACCAGAGACCGCTCCTGAAGATCTCCGGCGAGGGGCTCGCCGGCGGCCAGGGGAGTGGTCTCGATCCGGCGGTCATCCAGGCCACCGCCGAGCAGCTGCGCGATATCCACGCGCTTGGCGTCGAACTCGCGGTGGTCGTTGGCGGCGGCAACATCATCCGGGGCATGGCGGCGGCTTCCCAGGGCATGGATCGTGCGACCGCGGACTACATGGGAATGCTCGCCGGGGTGATCAACGCGATGGCTCTCCAGAGCTCTCTCGAGCAGCTCCACGTCGAGACACGCGTGCTGACCGCGCTCGAGATCACCGAGGTGGCCGAGCCCTACATCCGCAGGCGTGCGATTCGGCACCTCGAGAAGGGCCGGGTGGTGATTTTCGCGGGGGGCACCGGGAACCCGTACTTCACGACGGATACCGCCGCGGCCCTGCGGGCCGCCGAGATCCATGCCGACGTCATCCTCAAGGCCACCCAGGTGGACGGGGTCTACGACGCCGATCCGGAAGTCGACAAGAACGCCACGCGCTACGAGCGGCTCGGTTTCGAGGAGGTGATCCAGAAGAACCTGCAGTTCATGGATCAGACGGCGGTTCAGCTCTGCCGTGAGAACCGTCTACCCATCGTCGTCTTCGACATGAGCGTGCCCGGCAACATCCAGAAGGTCGTCGAGGGGGAGATCGTCGGCACGACCGTCAGCGATTGACGAGGAGGACAGATGGCGGACGATGACGTCGAGTTGGTGATCGAGGCAGGCCGGGAGGCGATGGACAAGACGATCCAGAGCTTCCGCAAGGAGCTGCAGCGCGTTCGGACCGGCCGAGCCAGCACGATGCTTCTCGACGGGGTGATGGTCGACTACTTCGATACCCCGACCCCGCTCAACCAGCTGGCGAATCTGACGACCCCGGACCCACGCCTGATCGTGATCTCACCCTACGACAAGAGCGCCTCAGCGAACATCGAGAAGGCCGTCCTCGCTTCGGATCTGGGCCTGACCCCCAGCAACGACGGCTCCGTGATCCGAATCGCGATTCCGTCGCTGACGGAAGAGCGGCGCAAGGATCTCGTCAAGCAGGTCCGCAAGCTGGCCGAAGATCACAAGGTCGGGGTTCGCGAAGGACGTCGGGATGCCATCTCGCTCCTGAAGGAGCTCGAGAGCGATGGTCTGGGCAAGGACGAGCGTCGCCGGGCGGAGAAGACCGTGCAGGATCTGACGGACGAGTTCATCGCACGGATCGAAGAACTGACCTCAGAGAAGGAGACGGAGGTCCTGGAGGTCTGACTCCGGGGATCTGTCGAAGAGAGCCGAGAGATGACCGAGCACGGCATCCGCAGCGACCGCATTCCGCGACACGTCGCCATCATTATGGATGGCAACGGTCGCTGGGCAGAGGCGCGCGGACTTGAGCGCAACGAGGGTCACCGTGCGGGTATCGAGGCGGTTCGCACGGTGCTCCGGACCGCCAACGATCTCGGCATCCGTTACCTCACCCTCTACGCCTTCTCGAACGAGAACTGGGGGCGCCCCCAGGACGAGGTGCGCGAGCTGATGCGCCTGCTCGAGCACTACCTCGTCGACGAACTCGACGAAGTGATGGAGAAGGGGATCCGCATTCGGGCCATGGGACGCCTCGAGCGCCTGCCGTCCCAGGTCCGGGACCTGGTGCTCGACGCGGTCGAGCGAAGCGCGAACAACGAGGCCATGACGCTGATCTTCGCGCTCTCCTATGGCGGCCGAGGGGAGATCGTCGATGCGGCGCGCAGGATCGCGCGAGATGTGGCGGCGGGCGACCTCGATTCCCACGGCATCGATGAGAAGGTTTTCGCCTCGTACCTGTACGAGCCCGAGGTTCCCGATCCGGACCTGTTGATCCGGACGGGCGCGGAATCCCGCATCTCGAACTTCCTGCTCTGGCAGCTCGCCTACACGGAGATCTACACCACGAAAGTGATGTGGCCGGACTTTGCCGGCGACGACCTGATCGAGGCCGTCCAGGACTACCAGTCCCGTGAAAGGCGCTTCGGGAAGACCGGCGCCCAGGTGCTCGCGGAAGACAAGGGGCCATCCGAGTGAAGCGTGTCGCGATCCTCGGCAGTACGGGCAGCGTCGGAGTGCAGACTCTGTCGGTGATCGCCGCTGCGCCCGAACGCTTCCAGGTCACCGCGCTCGCCGCGGGCCGGAGCATCGAGACGCTCGCCGAGCAGGTTCGACGGTTTTCGCCCCAGCAGGTGGCTGTCGCGGACGAGCAAGGCGCCGCGGCACTCCGCGCACGGATCGGGGAGGGCATTCCGATCGGCGTCGGAGACGAAGGCCTCGCGGCGGTTGCAACGCATCCCGCGGATCTCGTGGTGGCCGCCCTCGTCGGGGCCGTCGGATTGCGCCCGACCCTCGCCGCCATCGAGGCGGGACGCGACGTCGCCCTCGCCAACAAGGAGGTGCTGGTGATGGCGGGAGCGCTCGTACTGCGGGCGCTGAAGCAGCACGGCGGCGCCCTGCTCCCCGTCGACAGCGAGCACAGCGCGGTCTTCCAGGCGCTCTCCGGCCAGCGGCGCGAGGATCTGGCGCGGCTGGTTCTCACCTGTTCGGGCGGCCCATTCCGCACCTGGTCGGCGGATCGCATCGCCAAGGCCACGGTCGAGGAAGCCCTCGCACATCCAAATTGGGACATGGGAGCGAAGATCACGATCGACTCGGCCACGCTGATGAACAAGGCACTCGAGATCATCGAGGCCCGCTGGCTCTTCGATGTGCCGCCGGAACGGATCGACGTGGTGATCCATCCCCAGTCGATCGTGCACTCGCTGGTGGAGTTCGTGGACCGGTCGGTCATCGCGCAGCTCGGTCTGCCGGACATGCGGGTTCCCATCGCTGTTGCTCTGGCGCATCCCGAGCGTATTCCGCTCGAGATTCCGTCGCTGGACCTCGCTGCGATCGGCCGACTCGACTTCGAGGAGCCCGACCGCAAGCGCTTCCCGGCTCTCGACCTTGCGGCCCGTGCGCTCGCCGGCAGCGAGGCTGCGCCCGCGGTGCTGAACGCCGCCAACGAGGTGACTGTCGCCCGCTTTCTTGCGGGGGACCTCTGCTTGCCACGGATCTCCGAGATCAACGGGCGGGTTCTCGACGCTCATCTGCAAGCCCACGCCGGTGAGACGGTTGACTCCGTCGATGCCGTGCTGGCTGCAGATGCGTGGGCGCGCGAGCAGAGTGCCAAGATGGTCCAGGCGGTCGCGTGACGATCTTCGACTACCTGTTCGCCGCCATCCCGATGCTCGGCACCCTGATCCTCGTGCACGAACTTGGCCACTTCATCGCCGCCAAGGCCTGCGGGGTCCGCGTGCTGAAGTTCTCGCTGGGCTTTGGTTCGCCGATTGGCTTCGGGCAATTCCGGATGCGTTGGCTGCGTGGAGGCACCGAATACGTGGTTGCCTGGTTCCCACTGGGCGGCTTCGTGAAGATGCTCGGAGAGATGCAGCCCGGGGGCGAGGTCAGCGAGCCTGGCGTGATCGATGCGCGACCCGACGAGTACCTCAACGCGAAGAGCACCTGGCAGAAGCTCTTGATCAGCTTCGCCGGGCCGGCGATGAACCTGCTGCTTCCGGTGCTGGCCTTCGTTGTCGTGCTCTGGGTCGGGGTGCCGCGAGCGACCACTGTCGTCGGGACCGTCGAGCGGGGCTCGCCGGCCGCAGAGGTAGGTCTCGAGCCCGGCGACCGGATCCTCTCGATCGACGGGCAAGAGGTGACCTGGTGGCAGGCCTACAGTCAAATCGTTGCGGAGGTGGCCGGAAGCACGCTTCGACTCGTCGTCGAGCGCGACGCCGAGACCCTGCACTTCGACGTCCCCGTCGAGCGTCGCAGTAGCCTGGACGTCTTCGGCACGGTTGCGGACGTTGGCTGGATCGGTCTCGGAAGCCGGCGACTGCCGACCCTGCTCGGGGTGCCCTCGAACTCCGTGCCTGCCGCCGTCGCCGGGTTGCGATCAGGAGACCGCGTCGTGAAGGTGGGCAGCGTCGAGGTCGAGGACTGGCGGGAGCTGGAGGCGGCTTACCTCGAGGCGGGTCGAGCCTCCGGGTTCGGGCGCATCGACCTCGAAGTGTTGCGCTACGAGGACGGCGTCCTCGAGCCGACAACCGAGCAGGTCTCGGTCCCGGCGCTGCCGGATCTCGCTCATCTTGGCGTCATCTCTGCGACGATCCTGCTGAACGCTGTCTCGCCGGGAATGCCTGCGGAAGAAGCGGGCTTGGAGCGCGGCGACCTGTTGCTCTCGCTCGACGGGCATCCCATCGGGAGCTTCGAGTCCTTTCAAAACAGCGTACTCACGAGCGGAGGGCGCAGCCTCGAGATCGCGTATGCACGAGACGGAGCGACGCACAACGTCTCCATCCAGCCGCGCCTGAAGTCGGTGTCGGGCCCCCTCGATATCGAGGGCATGACCGAGGAGCGCTACTTCATCGGGATCCAGCACGCTCTCGCAGCGTTGCCCGGAGACAGCGCCCTCGACCTCGTTCGCAACCCGCTCGTCGCGCTACCGCGGGCCATCGAAATGACCGTGGACCTGACGTCCGTATTCCTAGTCGGGATCGGAAAGCTCATCTCCGGTGAGGTCGGAACCGACAAGCTCGCCGGCCCCATCGGCATCGCGGAGATCGCCCGCAAGTCCCTGGATCTCGGCTGGCGGGCCTACCTCAGCACGATGATCCTGATCTCCATCAACCTCGGTATCGTGAACTTGCTGCCGATTCCGATCCTCGACGGCGGCCAGATGATCATCTACCTGGTCGAAGGCATTCGGCGTGCGCCCATCTCACTGCGCAGCCGGGAGATCGTTCAGCAAGCCGGGTTGATCATGATCGTGATGGTGATGGCCCTGGCCTTCTGGAACGACCTCTCGCGCCACTGGGCGAGGTTCGTCGAGTGGCTCGGAATGGCACTCTGAGCGCGCCGCTGCTGCTGGCAGTCGAGTCAGCGACGTCTCGACTCTCGGTGGCTCTCTTGCGCGGCGAGACACTGCTGGCGCAAGGCTCACCGGAGGACACCGGTCACCACGCCGAGAGGATCCTGCCCCTCGTGGACGCGGTCCTCGAGGAGGCCGGCTGTGGTGTATCGGACCCCGATGCCTTCGCGGTCTCGATCGGCCCGGGATCCTTCACGAGCCTGCGAGTGGGCCTCGCCACTGTGAAGGGCCTCGCCTTCGGGTCGGATCGTCCCATCATCGCGGTGCCAACCCTCGAGGCTCTCGCGTTCGCGACGCTCTCATCCGGCAGCCCGCTGCCGAGGGTTCCGATCTTGGACGCCCGTCGGGGGGAGGTCTACGCGGCGGTCTTCGACGTCGAGGACGGCAAGCTCGCGGAACGCGTTCCGGACGGCCTCTTCTCGCCCGCCGAACTGGCTGCAGTGCTGCCCGAGCGCTGTCTGCTGGTGGGAGAAGGCGCGGCGATCTTCGGCGAAGAACTGCAAACCGCGGCGGGGGTCGAGCTACCCGCCTCTCTCGAGCCAGATGCCCTGGCCCCCCGGGCCGAGAGCGTGGCCCGCCTCGCGCTGCGGCGGCTGCGGGCGGGCGAGCTGGCAGACCCGTTCCTCGCGCCCCGCTACATCCGACGCGCCGAGGCAGAGGCGACCCGAACCCGCCTTGCCGTGGAAGACCATATCTGACCCAAATCTGGCCCAAGAGACCTCGCGAGTGAACCGAAGCTCGCTGGGGGCGTCGGCTTTGCGATTCATCCAGTGTTTTGACACCCCCAGAAAGCTCGCGTAATCTCGCGGCCTTAGCGCCTTGAACCCCTCGAAAATGGAGTTTTGGGTCCCTCCGGGTCATCCATCGTGGAACCTGGGGGAGCCACCCGACTGGCAACGGACATGGCACTCAACATCTACTACGACAAGGACGCGGACCTCGGCCGGCTCGCAGGCAAGACGGTCGCGATCATCGGTTACGGCAGCCAGGGTCACGCCCACGCCCAGAACCTGGCCGCCTCGGGGGTCGACGTAGTCGTCGGTCTCCGCAAGGACTCGGCGTCCTGGCCGAAGGTCGAGGCTGCGGGGCTTGCCGGCGCAACCGTTGCCGACGCCGTCCGTCAGGCCGACGTCATCATGTTGACACTGCCGGACGAGCTCGCCGCAGACGTCTACGACGCCGAGGTCAAGCCCAATCTCAATTCAGGCAACTACCTCGCGGTGGCGCACGGGTTCAACATCCACTTCCAGGCCATTCGTCCGGCCGACGACGTGAACGTCTTCATGGTGGCGCCGAAGGGCCCGGGTCACACGGTTCGCGATCATTACGAGGCGGGACGCGGCGTGCCCTGCCTGGTGGCCGTCCACCAGGATCCGACGGGCGATACCCTGCAGATCGCTCTGGCCTACGCGAGTGGCATCGGCGGCGGACGCGCGGGCATCATCGAGACCAGCTTCCGCGAGGAGACGGAGACGGATCTCTTCGGCGAGCAGGCGGTGCTCTGCGGTGGCCTGACCGCCCTGATGCAGGCCGGATACGAGACTCTCATCGAGGCGGGCTACGCGCCCGAGATGGCCTACTTCGAGTGCATCCACGAGGTGAAGCTCATCGTCGACCTGATCTACGAGGGCGGTGTGGCGAACATGCGGTATTCGGTGTCGAATACGGCCGAGTACGGAGACTTCGTGAGCGGCCCCCGGGTGATCGATGCCGACACCAAGGCTCGCATGAAGCAGATCCTCGAAGAGATTCAGTCCGGGCAGTTCGCACGGAACTTCATCCTCGAGAACAAGGCGGGAGGCGTCTCCTTCGAGGCGATGCGGCGACAGGCGGCCGAGCACCCCATGGAAGAGGTGGGGGCCCGCCTCCGCGGCCTGATGCCCTGGCTCAAGGAGAAGCAACTCGTCGATCGCAGCAGGAACTAGCTGCGGCGAGACCAGGAGCTTCTCATGGACGAAGCCCAGGAGACCGGACGCCGCCGGCGGCGAAGACGGCGGCAACGAGGGGAGGCTGGTGAGCTCTTCGGCCGGGGCTTCGGCCCGCTGCTCCCGCACCTGCTCACGACGGGCAACCTCGCGGCGGGCTTCTACGCGATCGTCAAGGCGCCCGACAACGTCTGGTACGCGTCCTGGGCGATCCTGGTTGCAGCCATCTTCGACATACTCGACGGCCGCGCCGCGCGCCTGACGAAGTCCGAGAGTCGCTTCGGCGTCGAATACGACTCGATCGCCGATACGGTGTCGTTCTGCGTCGCGCCTGCGGTGATCGCGTTCCACGCCGGCGCCTTCCTCGAACTCGGCTTCTGGCCCGGGCCGGTGATGGCCTTCGTGTTCACCGCCTGTGGAGCGCTGCGGCTCGCGCGCTTCAACGTGACGTCGGGCCGCTACGCGGGGCGCTTCGATGGTCTGCCGACGCCCGCAGCGGCGGGCATGGTTGCCTCCACGGTCTGGTTCACCGAGGGCTTCCTGCGGCAGGATCTCGGGCTTCCGCTGGGACTGCCGCCGGTGATCCCGGCCCTCGGTCTGGTTGCGCTCGGCCTGCTGATGGTGAGCCCGATTCCCTACCGCAGCTTCAAGGACATCCGGATCCAACGCTCCAATGGCTCGATCGTGGTGGCGGTGCTGGCCGTGCTCCTGCTCGCCGTCTGGCCCACGCTCACGTTCTTCATCGTGGGAATCATCTACGTGGGCCACGGTCCGGTTGCCTGGTACTGGCGCTACCGAACGGGGCGGGTGCTTCCGAGTGCCGAGGCCACCGCGATCTCCGAGACTCCCCAGGAGGTGATCTCTTGAGGGACAAGATCTTCATCTTCGACACGACCTTGCGTGACGGCGAGCAGTCTCCGGGCTGCAGCATGAACCTGAACGAGAAGCTGACCCTGGCGCGCCAGCTCGAGCGACTCGGCGTCGACATCATCGAAGCGGGCTTCCCGATCGCGAGCGACGGCGACTTCGAATCGGTGAAGGCCGTTGCGAAGTCCGTGAGAGGTCCGATCATCTGCGGCCTGGCCCGCACCGCCGAGGCCGACATCGAGCGGGCCGCCCAGGCGCTGGATGGCGCGCGGGCGCCCCGCATCCACACGTTCATCGCGACGAGCGACATCCACCTCGAACACAAGCTGCGAATGAGCCGCCAGCAGGTGCTCGACGAGACCGTCCGGGCCGTGACCCAGTCCAGGGGCTATGTGGACGACGTGGAGTTCTCCGCCGAAGACGCAACCCGGTCGGATCGGGACTACCTCGTGGAGATCTTCAGCGCGGCCCTCGAAGCCGGCGCGACCACCCTGAACGTTCCAGACACCGTGGGCTACACGATGCCCGGCGAGTACGCGGAGCTGATGGCCTACCTGATCGAGAACGTGCCGGGGAGCCAGCGGGCTGTCTTCTCGGTGCACTGCCACAACGATCTCGGTTTCGCGGTAGCCAACAGCTTGGCGGCCGTGAGTGCGGGAGCCCGGCAGATCGAGTGCACGGTGAACGGGATTGGCGAGCGGGCTGGCAACACCTCGCTCGAAGAGGCCGTGATGGCCATCAAGACCCGGCCCGACGTCTGCGGGGGCGCGGACACCGAGGTCTCCACGAGCGAGATCTACCCGTCGAGTCGAATGCTCTCGTCGATCACGGGCGTCCCGGTGCAGCCCAACAAGGCGATCGTCGGCGAGAACGCGTTCGCCCACGAGGCCGGCATCCATCAGGACGGTGTGCTCAAGGCGGCGATCACCTACGAGATCATGACCCCCGAGTCGATCGGACGGGCTTCGAACGAGCTGGTCCTGGGCAAGCACTCTGGGCGTCACGCGTTTGGGGATCGTCTCAAGGAGCTGGGTTTCGAAATCGACGGCGAGGAGTTCCAGCGAGCCTTCAAGCGCTTCAAGGATCTCGCAGACAACAAGAAGGTCATCTACAACGAAGACCTCGAGGCGATCGTCGCCGACTCCTCGATCAGCACCGAGGACCGCTTCGCGTTGATCTCCCTGGCCATCCAGAGCGGTACCGAAGAGCAGGCCCGCGCCACCGTGAACCTGATGCTCGATGGCGTCGAGCGGTCGACGACCGCGAGCGGGGTCGGTCCCGTGGACGCGATCTTCAAGGGGATCTCCGATCTGGTCGAGACGGAAAGCCAGCTGGAGCGCTACCAGGTGCACGCGGTGACCGCCGGCCTCGACGCGCAGGGCGAGGTGTCCGTCACGATCCGCGATGCCGGTCGAACCGTCATCGGTCACGGAGCCCACGAGGACGTGCTCGTCGCGAGTGCCAAGGCCTACGTGCACGCCCTCAACAAGCTCGAGTGGCATCGACGGCGAAGGGCCGTCGAGCAGCCTCGTGGCATCTAGAGAGAGCCCTCCCAGCATGACGAGAATTGCGCTGCTAGCGGGTGATGGCATCGGGCCGGAGGTCACCCTCCAGGCTCGGCGGGTGCTGACGAGCGCGGCTGCGAAGCACGGCCTCTCCCTCTCCTTCGAAGAGGACCTGATCGGTGGCTGCTCGATCGACGCCCACGGGACGCCGCTGACGGACGCTGTCGTTTCCCTCTGTCGCGAAAGCCAGGCAGTGCTCCTCGGCGCAGTCGGTGGTCCCAAGTGGGACCATCTCGGCATCGAGGTCCGCCCGGAAAAGGGCCTCCTGCGAATCCGTCAGGAGCTGGGGCTGTTCGCGAACCTGCGGCCCGCCAGCGTTTTCCCGGCTCTCGTCGGGGCATCGTCCCTGCGACCCGAGATCGTCGAAGGCATCGACATGCTCGTGGTCCGCGAGCTGACGGGCGGCCTCTACTTCGGAGAGCCGAGGGGCATCGATCGCAACGGCCCCGAACGCGTGGCTCGTAACACCATGGTGTATTCGGATGTCGAGATCGAGCGGATCGCGCGCGTGGCCTTCGAATCTGCGATGCGCCGTCGTCGCCAGGTCTGCCACATGCACAAGGCCAACGTGCTGGACGTTTCGCAGCTGTGGGTGGAGGTGGTCGAGGAAGTCGCCAAGGATTTCCCCGAGGTCGACCTCGATCATCAGCTCGTCGACTCCGGCGCAATGTTCCTCGTGAAAGAGCCCCGACGCTTCGACGTGATCGTCACCGGCAACATGTTCGGGGACATCCTGTCCGACGAGGCTGCGATGGTGACGGGCTCGCTCGGCATGTTGCCGTCCGCGAGTCTCGGCGAAGGCGGGATCGGGCTCTACGAGCCGGTGCACGGCTCGGCCCCCGACATTGCGGGGCAGGACGCCGCGAACCCTCTCGCGGCCATCCTGTCGGCTGCGATGCTGCTCGAGCACTCCCTCGGCGCGCCCGAGGCGGCGCGCTCGATCCGCGATGCGGTGGCCTCCGTCCTCGCGGCCGGCCACCGCAGCGCCGACCTGATTCTGGAGGGCGAGGAGCGGCCGGTGGTGGGATGCGTGGCCATGGGCGACCTCGTCGTCGAG
>JAYGDB010000139.1:0-35677 GCA_046583095.1 Myxococcota bacterium
CTACTGACAGCCATCACGAACGGCGAAGGCGAGAGGACCGAGATCGACTACAGCTCCGACCAGGTAGTCGAAGTCAAGAACATCGGAGAGGGAGATCCAACTCACAGCTTCTTCTACGAAGACAAGATCGACGGCTTCTACACGACGCGTTACTGGGACCCTCTGGGGTACGAGCACCGCTACGTCTTCGATGGCCTCCACCGCCTCCACCAGCTCGAAAACGTCGCGCTCGGAGAGAGCACGCTGTGGGCGTACGGCTCGTCGCTTCGGCCGATCTCGATGACCGTCAACATCTCGATGGCCGTCAACACGGGAATAACCACGCACTACACGTGGTCGGGAGACGATCTCGTCACCGAGGTGCAACCCTCTGGCAACGTCATCCAGTACACCTACGAGCCCACGGCGATCGATCGGCCGACGGAGGTCACGAGCCGCTTCGACAGGAACCAGGCAAATCCCGGCCATCGGCCCTTGCTCAGGGTCGAGGACTCGATCGGCCTGATCGAGGAGCGCGCCTACGACCCGTCCGGGCGGCTGGTGTCGGTAAGCAACGGAGCCGGAGAGACGTTCTCATTCGAGTATGATGACCGCACCGGATCCCAGTACAGGGGCCAGATCAGCAAGGTCACGGGGCCTTCGGGCGGCGAAATCAACCTGTCCGGAACCGGATGGCACGGACACGCAACGGACGTCTCGACGCTGAGTCCGAATTTTCCAGACCAGCGACGCGCGTTCGATCTGGTCGGTAACCGCCTCGAGGGAGCCGAATTCGGGAAGCTGGAACAGGGCGGAGTGACCGGCCGCAGCTACGACGCCGGCCGCAACGTACGCACGATCTCCCTGGAAGTCTCGCAGGGCATCTCGATCGACGTGCGCTCGGATGGCAGGGTAACGGGCATCCAGCGGCCTGGCGGGGACGACCACGTGATGGCCTACGACGCGCTTGGGCGGCCGACATCGCGCAGCGAGCGGGTGGACGGCCAGTGGCAGGCGACAACCGTCGAGTACGACGCCAAGAGCCGACAGACCGCGTTCGAGCGCCCCAACGGAATGCGACGGGAATTTCAGTACGACGCAGCCGGTCGGGTCACGGCCGTCACCAACCTGCGGTCGGGAGTGACCGAGAGCATGGCGTCCATGACGTATCGAAACGGACTCCTGATTTCGAAACACGACTCGGTCAGAGGCGGCGCGGAATGGTATCTCTACGACGGCGCCGGCCGAGTCTCATCGGTCAACCACGAAGACGACACTATGACGGTCTCGAGCTATGACCTGCGTTCACGAACAACCGGCAAGGACTACCACACGGGCAATTCGCTCGTCCGCAGCATCGGCTACGCATACGACCTCGCGGACCGCAAGACCGAGGTCTGGGACGGCATCTCCCAGATCATCGGGCGCACCTTCGAAGATGGCCTGTTGAGCCAGATCTCCTATGGAAACGGGCTGACGCGGACCTTCGAATACAGCGCCTTGGGTGAACTGATTGGTACGCAGACTCGCCACACATCCCAAGCAATGATTGAGTCCACAACCATCAGCCAACCACCCTGGTCACAATTCCTGCCGCAGTTGGACGTGACCACGACGACCTTTGTAGGAGTCTCCGCCACGACCAACGAGTCGTATCAGATGAGTTCACCCCCGGGTGGCTTGAACAACCAGCGGCTCGTGAGCTGGGCCGATGCCCAGGGGACTGTCCCGATCTCGTACGATGCCAAGTCCAACATCCTCTCCGAAGGGCCTACGACGTTTTCCTACAATGCGGAGGGCAACCGCCTGCTGTCCGCGACCCCCTCGGGAGCGCTTCCCATCAACTACACGTACGACGATGCGGGGTACACGACATCCCGCGATGGCAAGCCGATCACCTGGACGGCGCACGGGCGGATGGCCTCTCATGGCGCCGACCTGTTCGAATGGGATGCCCTGGGAGCTCCCGTCAGTGCCACGGTCGATGGAAGTACGCTGACGTGGATCTTCGGGGGAGCGGTCCTGGGAGACGCCGTGGGCAACCCGGCTCGGATCGATGGCGGTGAATACGCGATCGATCTGCAGTCGAACAGTCATCTCTTCCGGCACCTTGACTTCCGCGGCAACGTGAAGTTCACGACCGCCGACATCGGGGACGTCGAGGCACACTACGCCTACTCGGCCTACGGCCTCGAGCAAGTACACGGTTCGACCGAGGACAACCGACGTTTCGTGGGAAGGATGGAGTTCGGAGACCTGGCGCAACTGGGTGCCCGCACCTATGACCCGGCTTCCGGCCGCTTCCTGTCCCTCGATCCGGTCTTCCAGACCGTCAACCAGTACAGCTATACGCTGGGCAATCCCGTGTGGCACTGGGATCCTGATGGAGCGAACCCGATGGGTATTGCTCTGCTCGTGTTCATTGGCGCTGCATTCTGCTTTCGTGCAGCGGCTACTTCAGGAAGTATACCCGCGATTATTGGTACCGCTGTTGGCGGGGCCGCTGCGGCGTGGGCGTTCTTCGACGCGTGGACTGAGCAACCTCCGGACCTTCCGGACCTGCCCGATCCGGTGCCCGGAGACATCCAGTTCCTGTTCGGCCTTTAGGCTCCGGTGACAGGGACTGGGGCCGTGCATTGAAGACGGAGGGGCCTCGGCGGTGAAGCCGATACCCGGCTTACACTAGGAAGGCCTTGCACCGAAAGGAGCGCGCGAGGATGGCAGAGTCCAAGTGGCGAAGATGGAAAAACTGGCTCGCAGCACTCTTCTACTTGGCGGTAGGACTCTCTGCGCTCAACGTGGGAGTGACCGAAGGAGGAACCGACTCGGTTGTCTGGTTCGTCATGGCCGCCAGCATGCTCTACTGCTTCTTCTTCTTTTCCAAGCGAGCCTTGAAGGACGGGCAGACGAGCGATTCGTAGAACGGCTGCCCTGCACGCGCGCGGCCGCGCGATCGCCGATCTCCCAGTCAGTCCGCGGGCTCGCGCCACATCCCATGCTCTCGAATGAGATCTACGAGCCTGTCCGGCGCGGTGTCTGCCGGCAAGGCTCGCGCCACGATCTGCTTGCCGACGTAGAGGGTCACCTGCTCGACCCCCGAGCCGACGTAGCCGAAGTCGGCGTCGGCCATCTCGCCCGGGCCGTTTACGATGCAGCCCATCACGGCGATCTTGACGCCCTTCAGGTGCTCGGTCTTCTGCTTGATGCGAGCGGTCGTCTCTTCGAGATCGAAGAGGGTCCGGCCGCAGGAGGGACACGAGATGTACTCGGTGCGGGTCGTCCGCAAGCGCGCGCCCTGCAGGATGCGGTAGGCGATGTCGAGGGCGACACCCGGATCGGCGAAGGCAGCAACGGGCAGGCAAATCGCGTCGCCAATGCCGTCGCACAGGGGTGCACCGAGATCGACGGCCGCGTCGAGGAGTGGCTCGCACTCGCCCGGCTGGTAGCGCAGCACGAGCGGAATCTGGCCGGCGCCGCACTCGCTGAGCCGGGCGACTACGACCCGCGCGGCGTGGGTCGCGCGCGGTGAAGCCACCGAAAGCAGGATCGCCCTGCTGCCGCTCTCCTCGACTGCTGCCAGGGCGGCATCGACCTGTGCAGGCAGATCCTTCACGGGGCCGGCGAGACACAGCTCGACCGCGACCCCCTCGGCGGCCACGATGCCCATCGCCTGGGGGAGTACCGCGGGCTGGGATTCGCCGACCCGCAGCGCGATCCGCGCGGGACGCGCGGCGGCGGCCTCGCTGGCCAGCGCGAGGGGCACCTCGAGGGTCAGCGGAGCCTCGACGCCCAGCGAAGCCGTCTCCTTCGCGAAGCCGGTTGCGCGGGCAAGTGAGCCGGAGTCGTCCACGCAGAGGCGGATCCCCTCGCACGCGAGATCCCGGTGCAGCCCGACCCCCGTGGCCACCCGGGCCGCAACTCCGGCCGGGTCCGCGGGTGCCCCGCCGAGATCGAGTTCCACCCGCACAGGCTCGCCACCCCCGAACCCGAGGCCACCGATCTCGACGCGGTCGGTCTGTCTCCGATGGTGCGCGTAGGGATCGTCGCAGAAGGGTGCGTCGATCTTCGGCGAGGATTCGGCTTGCTTCGAGAAGCGTGCCTCGGCGCGGCGTGCCAATGCCTCGGCGACCGGCACCTCCTTGACGGGATCCTCCGTCAGCGACACCCGGATCGTGTCACCGATGCCGTCTTCGAGGAGCGAGCCAATGCCGATCGCGCTCTTGATCCGGCCGTCCTCGCCGTCCCCCGCCTCGGTGACGCCCACGTGGAACGGGTAGCCGGGCTTCCCGGGCCGGCGCTGCTCGAGCCGCGCCGCAAGCAGACGGTAGGCCTGCACGGCCACCTGCGCGTTCGAGGCCTTCATGCTGAAGACGACGTCGTAGTAACTCTCGTCCTCGCATACGTCGAGAAACTCGAGGGCGCTCTCGACCATGCCGAGGGGCGTATCGCCGTAGCGGTTCATGATGCGGTCCGAGAGAGAGCCGTGATTCGTCCCGATACGCAGCGCACCACCGCGCTGCTTCAGGCGAAGCACGAGCGGCCGAAAGCGCTCGGCCACCCGCTCGAGTTCCTCCGCGTACTCGGAGTCCGTGTACTCGCGCACCGCGAACTTCTTCTTGTCCGCGTAGTTGCCCGGGTTCACCCGGACCTTCTCGACGATCTCCGCGGCGACCATCGCCGCGTTCGGGGTGAAGTGGATGTCCGCGACGAGGGGCGCGTTCACGCCGCGGCGGTGCAACTCGTCGGCGATAGCGCGCAGGTTCTCGGCGTCGGTGATCGAAGGCGCGGTGATGCGAACGATCTCGCAACCCGCCGCTGCGAGACGCTCCGACTGGTCGGCCGTCGCCTGGGTGTCCCGCGTGTCGGTCGTCGTCATCGACTGGACGCGGATCGGGTTCGCGCCGCCGATGCCCACGTCGCCGACGCGCACCTCACGGGTCTTCCGGCGATGGCCGAGAAAGGGGTCTCGCGTGTACGGGAGCGTCATTCTCCGACGAGCGCGTAGAAGCGCTCGAGCGCTTCGTCGATCTTCGAGGCGTCCTTGCCGCCGGCCTGGGCGAAGTCTGGACGACCTCCGCCACCGCCACCGACCACCTGCGCGACCTCGCGGATCAGGTCGCCCGCCTTGTGGGTGCCGACGAGGTCCCGGGTGACCCCCGAGGCGAGCAGCAGCTTTCCGTCGGTCTCGGAGATCACCATGACTACGCCGCTTCCAAGCCGGTTGCGCAGGTCGTCGACCATCTGGCGCATGCCCTCGGCCTCGACGCCTTCGACTCGAACGCCCAGCACCTTTGCGCCGCCGATTTCGCGCACCTGCTCGATCAAGTCTCCTGCAGCCTCGCCGGCTTGCTGTTGCTTCAGACGGTCGAGTTCGCGCTGCAGGCCCTTGCGCTCCTCGAGGAGCTTTTCGACCCGGCCCGGGACGTCGCCGGTCGTGGTCTTGAGCAGGCGAGCAACGTCTTCGAGAGCGTGCTCCTGCCCGCGGATGTGGCTCAGGGCACCAAGGCCGGTGAGCGCCTCGATGCGCCGCACGCCGGATGCGATCCCCTGCTCGGAGATGATCTTGAGCAGGCCCACGTCGCCCGTGGCGGTCGCGTGGGTGCCACCGCAGAGTTCCACCGAGTAGGGGCCGAACGAGACGACGCGTACCTCATCGCCGTACTTCTCCTCGAAGATCGCGACCGCACCCGACTTCATGGCCTCGTCGTAGGGCATCTCGCGCGTCTCGGACGCGGCGTTCGCTTCGATCCACTCGTTGACGAGGTCTTCTATCTGCTCGATCTCGCTCGGCGTGAGGGGTGCGTCGTGGGTGAAGTCGAAGCGCAGGCGATCCGGGGCGACGAGCGAACCCTTCTGGGCCGACTGGCTTCCGAGCACCTGCCTGAGGGCCGCGTGCAGCAGGTGCGTGCCGGAGTGGTTGCGCACCGTCGCCCTGCGAGCCGCTGGATCCACGGCCAGCTGGGCGAGATCACCGAGTGCCACTTTGCCTTCCGCCACCTTGCCGCGGTGGATCACGAGGCCTGCCACGGGCTTCACGGTGTCTTCCACGTCGACGCGACCAGCGGCTGTCGTGATCGTTCCGATGTCCCCCACCTGCCCGCCGCTCTCCGCGTAGAAGGGCGTCTCTTCGACGACGATCTCAACGCCGTCCCCTTGCCCGGCCGAGTCTGCGGGCTCACCGCCGACGAGCAGCGCGGTGATCGCCGACTCGGATTCGAGGCTTTGATAGCCGCAGAACGACGTGGCGAGGTCGTTCGCCATCCGCTGGTAGACCTGATCGACGGCCTCGTCGCCGCTGCCCTTCCAGGCCGCGCGCGCCCGGGTCTTCTGCTCGCTCATCGCCGAGTCAAAGCCCGACGTATCGACCGACATGCCGCGCCCACGCAATACGTCACCCGTGAGATCCACCGGAAAGCCGAACGTGTCGTAGAGCTTGAAAACCGTGTCGCCGGGCAGAACCGTCTCGCCCTTCGCCTGAAGCTCGCTTATCTCTCCTTCGAGGAGCTGCAGCCCCTTCGACAGGGTCTCGAGAAAGCGCTCCTCGTCGGCGCGCACGCGCGAGCGGATGTAGTCGCGGCGCTCGGCCACCTCCGGGAAGGCGGGCCCCATCTCGTCGATCACCGCGTCGACCACCTCGTGGAGACAGGGCTCGTTCATGCCCAGGAACACCGCGTGACGTGACGCACGGCGCAGAATCCGACGCACCACGTAACCGCGTCCGACGTTCGAGGGCAGAACGCCATCGCCAATCAGGAACGTGAGGGCGCGTGCGTGGTCGGCCAGAACCTTCAGAGAGACGTCCTTCTCCGGATCGCTACCCCGCGCGACTCCGGTGACTTCCTGTGCTCGGTCGAGAGGCAGCTTGAAGATGTCGGTGTCGTAGTTGTCGCGCACGCCCTGCAGCGGGCAGGCCCAGCGCTCGAGACTGCCGCCGGTGTCAATCGACGGCTTCGGAAGCGGCGTCCGTACGCCCGACGCCTCCTGGTTGTACTGCATGAAAACCAGGTTCCAGATCTCGAGCCAGCGACCGCACTCGCACGACGGGTCGCAGATCTCCGCCGTGCAGCTTTCGGGTCTACCCCAGTCGACGTGGATCTCGGAGCACGGTCCGCAGGGACCGGTGTCTCCCATCGACCAGAAGTTCTCGTCCTCGTCGAGCCGGTAGATTTTTTCCGAAGGAAGACCGATGCCGGTCTGCCAGTAGTCGGCGGCCTCGTCGTCGTCTTTGAAAACGGACACGGCCAGACTCTCGGGAGCGAGCTTCAGCTCCTGCGTCAGGAGCTCCCAGGCGAAGTCGATCGCGCCTTGCTTGAAGTAGTCGCCGAACGAGAAGTTGCCGAGCATCTCGAAGAAGGTGTGGTGCCGCGGCGTGCGGCCCACGTTTTCGAGATCGTTGTGCTTGCCCGAAACGCGGATGCACTTCTGGGAGCTGGTCGCCCGCGTGTAGGGGCGCTGTTCTTCGCCCAGGAAGGTGCGCTTGAAAGGCACCATCCCCGCATTCACGAACATCAGCGTCGGATCACTCTCCGGAACCACCGACGCGCTCGGCACGATGCGGTGCCCGCGCGACTCGAAGTAGCGCAGGAACGTTTCCCGGATCTCGCGGGCGGAAACGAACATCTTCCTTCCCCAGCAAGGACTTACGGGCGCGGAACATAGCGGAACGGGGTGTGGCTGGGGAGGCCGAAAAGGCGGGTCCGGCAGTTCGCCGGCTGCCGAGCCTGGACGCGGCGTTCGGCTCGGGCGACTAGAAGCGCTCGATGCTGAAATCGCCGTCCGCGTCGAAGTCGTCTTCGGGCTTTTCGTCCCTTTCAGCCTCGTCCGCATCGGGCTCCGGAGCGAAGTCGCTCCAGTTGCCGTCGGAGGTCGAGGCGATGCCCCGGTAGCGCAGGGCGAAGTCGTCCGGATTGGAGACGTTCTTGAGAGCCTCTTCGTAGGTGACGAGGCCGTCCTTCACGAGCGACATCAGCGACTGGTCGAAGGTCTGCATCCCATAGGTCGTGTAGCCCTTCGCGATGGCGTCCGGGATCTCCTTGCTGCGGTCCTTGTCGGCGATCAACTCGCGGGTGTACGCGGTGGAGACGAGCACCTCGAGGGCGGGCACGCGGCCCTTGCCGTCGGCTCGCGGAACCAGGCGCTGAGAGATCACGGCCTTCAGGATCGCGGCCAGCTGCAATCGCACCTGATTCTGCTGGTGGGGCGGGAAGACGGAGATGATCCGGCTGATGGTCTCGGTGGCGTCGAGGGTGTGCAGGGTGCTCATGACCAGGTGACCGGTCTCGGCCGCTGTGAGCGCCGTCTCGATGGTCTCGAAATCACGCATCTCACCCACGAGAATCACGTCCGGGTCCTGGCGTAGGGCGGCGCGAAGGGCGTTCGCGAAGCTGTGACTATCGACGCCGATCTCGCGCTGGTTCACGATCGAGCGGCGGTCCCGGATCAGGAATTCGATCGGGTCCTCGATCGTCATGATGTGGCAGGTCCGGTTCGAATTGATCTGCTCGATCATTGCAGCGAGGGTCGTCGACTTGCCGGATCCGGTGGTGCCTGTCACGAGGATCAGTCCGCGGTGCTCCTCGGAAATCCGCTCGACCACCTTTGGCAGGTGGAGTTGATCCAGCGTCTTCACGCCGAACGGAATCACCCGCAAGACGATGCCGATGCTGCCGCGCTGCTGGAAGACGTTGACGCGGAAGCGACCGAGCCCCGCCACGCCGTAGGCCAGGTCCGCCTCGCGGTGCTCCTCGAAGCGATCCTTCTGCGTGGGGTTCATGATGTCGAGCGCCATCTGCTGGATCTCGTCCGGCAGCATGCGCTCCCCGTTCTTGAGCGGCACGAGCGCGCCGTCCACGCGGAACATCGGGGGCAAACCCGACTTCAGGTGAATGTCCGAAGCGCCGCCCTTGACGGCCACCTTGAGGATGTCGTTGAGCGCCATGCCCATGTCTGTTTCCGGTCCCCCGCCCGATTCCGCCGGGCCTGGCTCTGGGGGTGTTTTCGACCAGAAACGACCCCTGCTTGAGGCGGGAACGGCAGCGGGCTTCTGCTGGCAGCGGAACCGAGCAGAAGCGCCCCGGGACGCATGGCAGCCTCCCGGGGCGCTCGTCTTGGCGATTGGGGCTTCGGGGCGCGGCTCAACCGTCCTCCGTGGAGTCGAGAGCCGGGTCCGGGGTGGGCTCCGGAGCATCGTCCTCGGCGACCGCAGCCTCCCGCCTCTCCACCGGGATCTGGCGCTTCAAACCCTTGGCGGCGTAGACCGCGTCGCCGAGCCGGTCACACACCTCCACGTTCTCACGCAGGAAGCGCCGTGCGGTCTCCCGGCCCTGCCCGATCCGCTCACCGTCGTACGAGTACCAGGCGCCGCTCTTCTCCACGATGCCCTCTTCGACGCCAAGATCGAGCAGGTCGCCCTCCATCGAGATGCCCTCGTTGTAGAGGATGTCGAACTCGGCCTGCCGGAACGGCGGGGCCACCTTGTTCTTCACCACCTTGACGCGGGTGCGATTGCCGACGACGACGTCGCCTTCCTTGATGGCGGCAATGCGGCGGACGTCGAGCCGAACCGATGCGTAGAACTTGAGGGCGTTGCCGCCCGATGTCGTCTCCGGATTTCCGAACATGACCCCGATCTTCATCCGGATCTGGTTGATGAAGAAGATCGTCGCGTTCGACTTGGCGATGGTCCCCGCGAGCTTGCGCAGGGCCTGGCTCATGAGCCGGGCCTGCAGGCCCACGTGGATGTCGCCCATTTCGCCCTCGATCTCGGCGCGCGGGACCAGAGCCGCCACGGAGTCGATGACCACCACGTCGATGGCTCCGGAACGCAGCAGGACGTCAGCGATCTCGAGGGCCTGCTCGCCCGTATCGGGCTGTGAGACCAGCAGATCCTCGACCTTCACCCCCAGGCGCCGGGCGTAGTTGGTGTCGAGAGCGTGCTCGGCGTCGATGAAGGCCGCCGTGCCGCCCATCCGCTGCACCTCGGCGATGGCGTGCAGGGTAAGGGTCGTCTTGCCGCTCGATTCCGGGCCGTAGATCTCGACGACCCGACCGCGCGGGAAACCGCCGATGCCCAGCGCGATATCGATGCTGGGCGACCCACTCGAGAAGTGCTCTATCTCACGATCCACCGCGCTGTCGTCCATCTTCAGGATGGCCCCCTTTCCGAACTGCTTCTCGATCGACGACACCGCCAACTCGATCGCCTTCTTCCTGGCGGCTTGCTGGGTCTTCCGCTCGACCTGCGCCTTCGGTTCTTCGGTCTTCTTCTTTCTGCCTGCCATGCTGCCTCCGTCCTTCCAAGGACCGTCAGAGAGGGGTGATGAAATGAACTAGCGACCCGGCGCAGAACCCCCACCGCGCTGTCGCAAGAGAGAGGGGCCGGTGAGCTCGAACCCGAGGAGCGACCGACGCACCCAGTCGAGACCGACCTGGGCGCTGATCTGGCGATGACGCTCTCGATCGAGCGGGAACACGAAGCTGTCCACGTGGGAGCCGCCCTCCCAGGCGATGCCAATCGAGACGAGGCCGACGGGCTTCGCATCCGTGCCGCCGTCAGGCCCGGAGATGCCCGTCGTCGAGACCCCGAGATCGGCGCCAAAGCGCTCACGCACTCCCTCGGCCATCGCGCACGCGACCTCGTTCGAGACGGCACCGTGCTGGCCGAGCAGTTCCTCGGACACACCCAAGAGCGACGTCTTCGCCTCGTTCGAGTACGCGATGACACCGCCGAGGAAGTACGCCGACGAGCCCGGTACCCGGGTGAGCTTCTCGCCCACGAGGCCCCCCGTGCAGGATTCGGCGACCGCCAGCGTCTTGCCCTGCCCCGCGAGCAACCGGCCAACGACAACCTCCATCGCCTCGTCGGTCTCGCTGTAGACGATCGGCCCGAGCCGCTCGACGATCTGCCGCGTCATCTCCCGGACCTTCGCCTCCGCCTCTTCGGCGGTGACCGCCCGCGCCAGCGGACGCAGCGCGTTGTCGGGAAAGCTCGTCCGGAACCCCAGCTCGACGTCGTCCCCGCGCGCGAAGTCCTTCAGCTCGTCGTCGAGGCTCGACTCGCCGACCCCGAAGGTACGCAGGATCGTCGCCCGCACGACGAGACTCTCGCTCGCCGGCCCGACCTCGGTTCCAGAGCGCGCGCCGTGGGCGCCCGCCCGGTACCGGACGAGCCACGGCAGCACCTGCTCGTCCATCATCAGCTTCAGCTCGCGCGGAACGCCGGGCATGCAGAGCACCGCAGCATCGCCCGCGCCCGTGTCCTCGGGCCCAAGTACGAGCGCGCAGCCCGGCGCCGTACCGATCGGGTTCGCGAGTACTTCCGCATCGCGCGGAAACCACGCCTGCTTGGCGTTGTTCTCCGCCATCTCGCGACCGAACCGCTGGAAGAACTCGCGGATCACCTTGAGGGCGCCCTCGTCGAGCACCAACTCGCGACCAAAGGTCTCTGCGAGCACCTCGACGGTGAGATCGTCGCGGGTCGGGCCGAGCCCGCCCGAAACGAGCACGATGTCGCTGCGGGAGACGGCACGTCGGAAGGCGTCCGCCATGTCCTCGGGCACGTCCTTGACCGACGTCTGAAAGCAGCAGTCCACGTCGTAGTCGAGCAGCCGCTCGGAGAGGAACGCCTTGTTGGAGTCGACGATCTCGCCGCGCAGGATCTCGTCTCCGATCGTCAGAATTTCTGCCCTCATCTTCTCCCGGCCCGGGTGGTCACGACGACTCCGTTACAGCCAGCACAATGCAGAACACGGTGAGCAACAGCCCACCGATCACTCCCGCCAGCAGATCGTCTGCCATCACGCCCAGGCCCCCCTCGAACCGCTGCTCGGCCCACCGCACCGGTCCCGGCTTCCAGATATCCAACACCCTGAACACGACGAATCCGGTCACGACCAACCCCCACCACTCGAAGGTGGTCGCGCCGGCGCCTCTTGCCTCCGCTCCCTCGCCGTACACGAAGACCGGCGCCAGGGTGACCAACTGGCCGGCCACCTCGTCAATCACGATGCGGCCGTCGTCCTTGTTACCGAAGGCGGTCTCGCAGTGGCCGGCCGCCCAGATCCCGAGCAACGACAGCCCAGCGACGATCGCCGCATAGACGCCCAGCGAGAGGCCGAGCCACGAGAATCCGAGAAACAGCAATCCCCCGGCCAGCGAGCCGGACGTCCCGGGCGCCACCGGCGCGTAGCCGAATCCACCCGCGGTTCCGATCCACACGGGTAACCGGTGAAGTGACTGGATTTTCTGGGGATTCGAGATGATGCAACTCCCCCGCTCGACTCTCGGGACTGGTTGGGGAGGAGACCAGCGAGGGCGTCAGGGTAGCTGCCGACGGAATCCGGAGTCAACGAAATAAAGCGAAAAAAAGACGAAAACCGCGCTTACCGAGAACCCTCTCAGCGCATGCGGGCAGGTCGGAGATCAGCCGATGTGGCCCATCGAGCCTACATTCCCGCCCGACATGCGCGTACTCGGTGTCGACCTGGGCAGCCGTCGCATCGGCCTCGCCATCTCCGACCCGGGAGCGAGCTTTGCGTTCCCCCTGGAAGCCATCACGAGCGAGGGCACGAGTCAGGACGTGGAAGCCTTGCGCGCACTGATCGTCGAACGAGACGTCGAGCGCGTCGTGGTCGGCCTGCCGCTCCACATGGACGGCCGGGCCGGGCCGGAGGCCGAGGCCGCACGCCGCTTCGCGGCAGCGCTGGGGGAGTCTGCGGGAATTCCGGTCGATACTCTCGACGAGCGCTGGACGACCCGGGAAGCGGAGCGCGCGCTGCACGAAGGCGGAGGCTCGAAGAAGAGCAGGCGAAAGGCGCGCAAGAGCGGCGAGCGCGATTCGATGGCGGCCGCGATCATCCTGCGCACCTGGCTCGAGCGGGAGACCTCCCGGTGAAGCCCCTCTCGGTCGTCCTTGGGCTTGGGGTGGCCGTCACCCTGGTCGCAGCGACGGCGGGTGCTGTGTATCTCGGCAACCAGCTCGAACCCGCACAGCCGCACAGCACACAGCCGATCGCATTCACGGTCGAGGACGGGAGCGGGCTGCGTCAAATCGCGGATGCGCTCGAGGCAGCCGGCATCATCCGCAATGCCGACGTAGCCGTGCTGGTGGCGAGACTGCGAGGATGGGGATCGTCGCTCAAGGCGGGCGAGTACGATCTGTCTGCCGGACAGCCCGCCGAAGAGGTGCTGCTCGTCCTGATCTCCGGCCGGGTCCGCACTTATACGGCCGTCCTGCCGGAGGGTATCCGTGCCAGCGAGATCGCCACGCGCCTCGCGGAGTTGGGCCTGGCGGATCGCGAGACGTTCCTGCACGTCATCGGTGACCCCGAGTTCGCGCGCTCACTGGGTGTCCCGGCCGACAGCCTCGAGGGCTACCTCTACCCCGAGACCTACCAGATCCCGAGTGATCTCTCCGCCGCCGAGGTCGCCCGCATCCTGGTCGAGCAGTTCAACGACGCCTGGAGTGACATCGAGCCCGGCGCGCGCGACCTCGAGCTCTCCAAGCACCAGATCGTGATCCTCGCCTCGATCGTCGAAAAGGAGACCGCTGCGCCCGAGGAGCGCAGGCTGATCGCGGCGGTGTTCCTGAACCGATTGAAGAAGGGGATGCGCCTCGAGACGGACCCGACGGTGATCTACGGCATCCCGGACTTCGACGGCAACCTGCGCAAGCGCGACCTGCAGGACAAGTCGAATCCCTACAACACGTACCAGATCGCGGGTCTACCCCCGGGCCCGATCGCGAGCCCGGGATCCGATGCGCTGCGGGCAGTCGTCAAGCCTGCCGAAACGGAGTACCTCTACTTCGTCTCCCGCAACGATGGGACCCACGAGTTCAGCAGGACCTACCGCGAGCACGTCAACGCCGTAAACCGATACCAGCGACGAGGAAGGAGATCTTCAGAGTGAGTGCGGATCCCCAGGACTTCTACACCCGTCGCGTCGCAGCCCAGTGGAACAAGACCCTGGACGAGCAGGAGAGCGGCTCCGTGCGAGAGGCCATGGAGGGCGTCGATGCCACCATCCGAGTCCTCGTACGCGGCAACACCGAGGAAATCTTCCATTTGAACATCGCGAAGGGGCGCATGACCGCAGACGACGACGACGCGCAGGCCCCCTTCCTGACTCTCGCCCACGACCTCGATGCCTTCGCGATCCTCGAGAAAGAGTCAGGCGACTCGGTGCTGGGTTTCCTCGGCGGTCTCGCGGGCCTCGAAGAATCGATGAAGCTCACCACGGGCCGCATGCAGAACCTCGCCAACATGGAAGGCACACTGCGCTTCGCCCTCACCGGAGAAGGCGGCTTCGAAATGCTCGTCCACTTCGGAGCCGGGCCCGTCGCCGACGAGACCCGATGCAGCCTCGAAATCGCGAGAGAGGCCTACGACAAGCTGAGAACGGGCGAGCTCAACCCCCAGGAAGCCTTCATGAGCCAGCAGATCTCCGTCGAAGGAGACATGCAGATGGCGATGCAACTGGCGCTCGCGGCGATGACGCCGGACTGAGCTAGGTCAGCGCCACCTCGCGCAAGAGCGAGAGGTTGTCGAGGGCCTGGCCGGCGCCGTGAACGACGGCCGTGAAGGGATCCTCGCTGCGCAGGATCGGTAGTTTCGTCTCCTGGCGCAGTAGCAGGTCGAGGTCGCGAAGGAGCGAGCCGCCACCCACCAGCATGATGCCGCGGTCAATGATATCCGCCGCGAGTTCGGGCGGGGTCTTCTCGAGCGTCAGATGCACCGTCTCGACGATCGCATGAATCGGTTCGATGAGCGCCTCGCGAACCTCTTCGCTCGTCGTCACGACCACCTTCGGGATGCCCGCGACGAGGTCTCGGCCCTTGATCTCCATGGTCGCGGGCTTGCTGTCGGCACTGGCCGTGCCGATCGTCATCTTCACCTGCTCGGCGGTGCGCTCGCCGATCAGCATGTTGTACTTGCGCTTCGTGTAGTTGATGATCGCCTCGTCCATCTTGTCGCCGCCGGTGCGGATCGAACGGGACGTGACGATGCCGGAGAGGGAAATGACCGCGACGTCCGTCGTGCCGCCGCCGACATCCACGACCATGTTTCCCGCCGGAGCGGTGACGTCGAGTCCGGCGCCCATTGCGGCTGCCATCGGCTCCTCGATCAGGTACACCTCGCGAGCGCCGGCGGAGAGCGCCGACTCCCGGACGGCGCGCTTCTCGACGCTGGTGATGCAGGGCGGCACGCAGATCACGATTCGCGGCCTCGCCAGCGTGCGACGGTTGTGCGCGCGATGGATGAAGTAACGAAGCATCGCCTCGGTAATTTCGAAGTCCGCGATCACGCCGTCCTTGATGGGACGGATCGCCTGGATCGAACCGGGCGTGCGGCCGAGCATCTCCTTGGCCTCGTGGCCAACGGCAAGCACCTTCTGTCCGCGTCCCTGTCTGTCCTCCGTCACAGCGACGACGGACGGCTCGGAGCAGACGAGCCCCTTGCCTCGGCCGTAGACGAGGGTATTTGCGGTACCCAGGTCGATCGCGAGGTCGTGGGAGAACCAGCCTGCGATTGAATCCAACAGCATCGAAACTTTCCCTCCAGGGTCGAAACGGCCGTCGACCGGCCGTAGCGCCGCGCTCTGAAGGCTCATCGGCAGGAATCGGAAGCGGTTGAGAGAAAAAGCCCGTAAGACCCCGAAAACGGGCCTGATCCCGCGTGGGCCGACCGGAGGCCGGGCAGCGCACGAGCGCGGTCGTCGCTGCCCGGGCGGCGACTCGCGCAGCCGGAGAGCGACCCCCGCTACTGGGGCTCGGCCTCGATTACCTGCTGGAGGAGGCCCACACGGCCAGCCAGGTCATCGACGTGGCCGCGAACGACCCGAATCCGGTCCTCGTGGGCAAGCAGGTCCTGGCGGGCCACCTCGAGCTCCGTCTGCAGGACACTCGCCCGCGTTTCGAACTCGCTGGCACGCTGCTCCTGGTAGAGGTAGCCGAGGCAGGCAGCAACGAGCGCAAGGCCGAGCAGCGCGCTGAGCCAGCTCCGATCGGCGCGCTTCTGGGGCTGCTGCTGTGGAAGCCCCGGGGCGGCTTTCGCGAGCAGATCTTCGGACTCGATCTGGGGAGTGTCTTCGTCGGAAACGGCGCGCAGGCTGGGGCGGTCATCCGCGCTCACGCGCGCTGCGGCCCTGTGGGCGCAGCGGCCCTCACGATTGAATCACGAGCTTCGAGAGACTCGTCTTGCGCAGGTTCGTCTTCTGAATGGTCCGCACCAGTTCCGCAACCTTCTCTGTGTCGCTCTCGAAGGGATTGTTGCAGATCACGCGGACGTTGAGAAGGTTCCCCAGGCGGATGTTCGACCAGTCGAGGTCATATTGGATCGAGTGCTCGCGGGCGAGCTTGATGAATTCACCCCGCATACGCGCTCGCGTGTCGGGCGGCGGCTCGGTCTTGGCGACGTCCACCGACTCGTCGTCGAAGATGCGCTCAACGGCGCCTGCGCGCTCCAGCAGATAGTAGAGGCCCCGGTCGCGCTGGATGTCGTGGTACTGCAAGTCCATCATGAAGACCCGCGGGTCGTTCCAGCTCGTGCCCTTCTTCTCTATGTAGCGCTCGAGCATGTGGCGCTTGATCACCCAGTCGACTTCCCGGTAGAGCTTGTTGGGGTCCTCGACGAGGCAGTCGAGCACGTGCTGCCACATGCCGACGGCGCGCTTGTGCTCTTCGTTCACCGGGTACTGCTCGATGTACTTCTGGGCCAACTCGCAGTACTCCCGCTGAATCTCGATGGGCGAGTACTCGCGCCCGTTGTCGAGCCGCAGGTGCCGCTTGCAGGTGGTGTCGTAGGTGATGTCCTTGATGGCCTTGACCGGGTTCCTGAGCGTGAAATCCTTGTTGATGTAGTTGTCCTCGATCATCTGGAGGACCACCGAGCAGGCACCGACCTTCAAGAAGTTCGTGTACTCGCTCATATTCGAGTCGCCGACGATCACGTGCAGACGGCGGTACTTCTCGCGGTCGGCGTGCGGCTCGTCGCGGGTATTGATGATCGAGCGGTCGTTCGTCGTGGTTCCCGATATTTTCTGATAGATGTGCTGGGCGCGCTGACTCACGCAGTAGTGCACGCCGTCCTGGGTCTGGAACACCTTGCCGGCGCCCGCGTAGATCTGACGCGTGACCAGGAACGGGATCAACTGCTCGGCGAGGTAATAGAAGTCGACATCCCGATCGACGAGGTAGTTCTCGTGGCAGCCGTAGCTATTGCCCACGAAGTCCGTGTTGTTCTTGAAGATCGAGAGCTTCCCGGGGATCCGCTCTTCCCGGATCTTCTCCTCCGCGTAGGCCTGCAGGTCCTCGAGGATCCGCTCGCCGGCCTTGTCGTAGATGATCAGCTGGGAGGGCGAAATGCACTCGGGGGTGGCGTACTCGGGGTGACAGCCGGTGTCCTGGTAGAAGCGCGCACCGTTCTCCAGGAAGACGTTGAGGAAGTGCTCGGTGGTGATGAGCTTCTCGAAGAGGAAGCGAATCGCCTTCTCGACGGGCAAAGTCTTGCGACCTTCCGGCGTGAAGATGATGCCGTACTCGGTCTCAATTCCGTAGATTCGCTTCTGCACCTTGTAGGACCCTGACCTTCAGGACAGCTCTATGGGGGGTCGGGTTCCACCTCCGCTCAACCGTCCAGGATACCTTGTACCTGATCGGCGGACAGGCGCACGAACTTTCGCCCACTCCGTTCCCGATCCAACAGGCACACCTCTAGGTCGTCTACGCCCAGGCTGGAACCCCCGTCGCTTCCGGCCTCCAGCGCCCGGCGCGCGAGGCCGGCAGCCTCCCCCGCGGGCACACCCGTTTGATAGCCGTCCTCCAGCACCTGCTGGACATCATCCACGTTTCCGCCGATCACACAGAACCCCTTGTGGTCGCTGAGGAAGCCGTCGAACTTCACGCGATAGATCGAGTTCTTGTTGTGACCCTCGTAGCGATCATCGCCCACCTCGACCAGCAGCACTTCGATCTCCAGGGGCTTGAGCTCCCGCGTGAAGACTTCGCCGATCGCCTGCGAGTAGGCGTTCGCGAGGCCCCTCGCGCGGACGTCCTCACGACTGTAAGCGTATCCCGTGGTATCCGCGAAACGCACGCCGAGCTTCCGCATCTGATCGAACTCGCTGAACTTTCCGACGCCCGCGAAGGCGATCCGGTCATAGATCTCACCGATCTTGGTAAGCTCGGTGGTGTTTTCGGCCATCAGCAGTGCGCCCCCAGAGAACTCGAGCGCAACAATCGACCTGCCGCGGCCGATCCCCTTACGAGCGTACTCGGCCTTGTCGGCCATGATCTGCTCGGGCGAGACGTAGTAGGGCATGCTCACGACTTCGTCCCTCCTTCCGAAGAGCCCGCACCGCGACGGCCCGATCGTCCGTTCAGAACCTCGTCGTAGGCGCTCTCGATCTCAGCCTCGGCCACCTCGTCGATGCCGGCCTCCGAGGCGCACATGACGATCGGGAAGATGCCCCGGCGAAGATCCACGCCGCCCGTCGCGCGGTCCTCGTCGGCAGCGGCGGTCAGTGCTCGCACGCAGGAGACGATCGACTCGCTGCGGGACTGGCCGGAATCCCAGGTCTGCTTCAGGGACTCGCGCGCAAACAGCCCGCCGGAGCCCGTGGCATCGAACTCGGTCTCCTCGTAGCGTCCGCCGGTCACGTCGAACTTCCACAAGCGCCCGGACTTGCGGCGCAGATCGAAGCCCGCGAACAGCGGGATCACCGCGAGGCCCTGCATCGCTGCAGGCAGGTTCTGTCGGACCATCTGCGAGAGCTTGTTCGCCTTGCCCTCGATGTCCAGCGGCTCGCCCTCGATCTTCTCGTAGTGCTCGAGTTCGACGGAGAGGATGCGCGCCATCTCGATGCAGGGACCGGCGGCGCCGGAAATGGCCATCATCGAGTGGTTGTCCGTCCGGAACACCTTCTGGATGTCGCGGGACGCAACCTGCATGCCCGCCGTCGCCAGGCGGTCGCCGGCCACGACGACGCCCTCTACGAACTTGCAGGCCAGAACGGTCGTGCCGTGAGGCACCTGGCTCGACAGCTGCGCCAGATCACCCTGCAGATTGGGCAACAGCTGTGGGTAATCGACTTGCAGTAGATCCAAAAAACTGGAGCCCTGATATTCGGTCCGAAACCGCACCGGGATCCCCCCTGACAGGCTCTGGTTACTCGCCCCCGCGCTGCACGTAGTTCTTCACGAACTCCTCAGCGTTCTCCTCGAGAACCGCGTCGATCTCCTCGACGAGGTTGTCCATCTCGTCCTTCAACTCGTCGCCCTTCTTGGCCATCTTGGTCGCACCGTCGCCCTTGGCCTCGGCCTCGTCTCCGCCACCGCCCTTGGGCTTCTGCTTCTGGGCGGAATCGGCGGCCCTGTAGATCGCCGGACCCTCTCGCTTCTCGTTGCGGATGAATCGCATCTTCGTTCCTTCCACTCCCCGCTCGTTACGTTCCCCGAGCGGGGATTCAGGTTTGCAAATTCTCCATCAGATCCTGCGCCGTCGGCGAGCGATCGAGCAAGGCCTCCACGTGCTCCCGAGACCCCTTCAACGGCTCGGCCATCATGATCCGCTTGATCGGTTCATCGCCGTCCGCGAATGAAATCGAGTCCCAGTTCACCCCGAACACCTGCTCGGGATAGCGGCGCAGGCACTCGCCCCGAAAGTACGCGCGGGTGTCTTCCGGAGGCGCGTGGATGGCAGCTGTAATCTCTTCGTCGGTCACGATTCGGAGAGCCCTGCCCTGACGCTCCAGCAGGTGATAGAGCCCCTTGTCACGACGCGTGTCGTGGTACTGCAGGTCGAGCATGGAGACCTGCGAGGACTGCCAATCCAGCCCCTTCCGCTGCATGAAGTTCTCGATCATCGACTTCTTCATCACCCAGTCGATCTTCTCGGAGAGCTCCATCGGATCTCGCTCGAGGCTCTCGAGTACACCGGCCCACTTGTCCAATATGTCGGGAACCCAGGCCGGGTTGTCCAGGCTCGCCGTGTAGGAGAGGGCGAGATCCAGTAGCTCCTTCTGTATCTGCACGGCCGTCATCTTCTTACCGTTGTCGAGCAGGAGCTCGCGGCTGCAGCTGGTGTCGTGGGAGACCTGCTTGATTGCCTTGACGGGATCCCGCAGGACGAAATCCTTCTGGATCGCGCCGTCCTCGATCATCCGGAGGAAGATCGCGGTCACTCCGTTGCGCAGATAGATCGTGTACTCGCTCATGTTCGAGTCACCCACGATCATGTGGAGGCGACGGTACTTCTCCCGATCCGCGTGCGGCTCGTCGCGCGTATTGACGATGGGGCGCTTCACCATCGTATCCAGGGCAACCTCCGTCTCGAAGAAGTCGGCTCGCTGGGAAATCTGGTAGTCGCAGGGATGGCTGCGGTTCTCGCTGCCGACCTTGCCGGCCCCCGTGTAGATCTGCCGAGTGACGAGGAACGGCAGCAGGTGCTCGACGATCTGCTTGAAGGACGTCCGCCGGTCCATCAAGTAGTTCTCGTGGGAGCCGTAGCTGTTGCCCTTGCGATCGCTGTTGTTCTTGTAGACCAGCATCGTCGCGCCGGCGGGCAGCTTGCTCTCCGCGTCCCTGCGGCTGATCTCGATGATGCGCTCCCCCGCCTTCTCGTGGATCACGAGATCGCGGGGATTGGTCACCTCGGGGCAGGAATACTCCGGGTGGGCGTGATCGACGTAGTAGCGCGCGCCGTTGATGAGCGTCTTGTTGCGGGCGATGTTCTCTTGCTGGTTGGGAGTGTACTTCTCGCCATCGACCTGGAAGCCACGCGCATCCGCCAGCGGGTTCTCCTGGTCGTAGTCCCACAGGATCTCGCCCGCCGGCTCCTCACGATAGGCGTTCACCAACAGGACACAGCTCGAGATGGGATCGAAATCAGGGTCATTCTTGACCATGATCCCGTACTCGATCTCGGTGCCCATGATGGACGTGATCGCCATCTTGTCTCCTGCGGATCCTCGGACTATGCGCGTCCCTGTCGACAAGGCAACGGGGCCTGCGGTGGCCCGCAGACCCGGTTGCTGATGATACGTTCGCGTGGCTTAGAGATACTGTCCCTGGCTGGGTCGAACGTTCTCGATCGAGCGCTCCTTGCGCTCGATGCCCGTGATGAGCGTGCGGACGTTGATGATCCGTTCACCCTTCCGGCCCGAGATCCGCGCCCAATCGTCCGGGTTCGTGGTGTTCGGGAGATCTTCGTTCTCCTTGAACTCCGCGCGGACGGACAGCGTCAGGTCCTCCATGGTGATCCCGCGCTCGCCGTTCTCGATGAACCGCTTGACCGCGCGCCGCTTCGACCGCGCGACAATGCTCTCGATCATGGCACCACTCGCGAAGTCCTTGAAGTAGAAGATCTCCCGCTCGCCCTTCGCGTACGTAACCTCGAGGAACTTGTTCTCCTCGTTGGTGGCGTACATGTTGTCGACGAGTTGCTCGATCAGCCCGGCGCAGGTCTTCTCGGCGTCGCCCCCGAAATCCGCCAGGACCTGTTCATGCAGTGGCAGGTTGGGCGTCAGGTACTTGTTGAAGATCTCCCTCGCCGCATCCTCGTTCGGTCGCTGCACCTTGATCTTGAGATCGAGGCGCCCGGGGCGCAGCACCGCAGGATCGATTAGATCCTGCCGGTTGGAAGCACCGATCACGATGACATTCTCGAGCGACTCCACGCCATCGATCTCGGCGAGGAATTGCGCGACGACCGTCGCCTCCATGTCCGACGAGATGCCGGAACCGCGCATGCGGAAGAGGGAGTCCATCTCATCGAAGAAGATGACCACCGGGACGTCTTGGCTGGCCTTCTCCCGCGCCTTCTTGAACACCTCGCGCAGCTTGCTCTCGGTTTCGCCGACGTACTTGTTCAGCAGCTCCGGACCCTTGACGTTGAGGAAATAAGGGGTGGTCGCGCGACCGGTCTGGTTCTCGATCTTCGTCGCGAGGCTGTTGGCAACGGCCTTGGCGACGAGGGTCTTGCCGCAGCCGGGCGGACCGTAGAGCAGGATGCCCTTCGGCGGCTTCAAATCGTGCTCAGCGAAGACCTCCGGGTACAGGTAGGGCAGCTCGACGGAGTCCCGCAGGGTCTCGATCTGCTCTCCCAGACCCCCGATCTGTTCGTAGGTGATGTCCGGGATCTCCTCGAGCACCACTTCCTCGACCGAAGACTTCGGCATTTTCTCGAAGGCGTACTGGATGCGCGCATCCACCAGCAAGTGGTCGCCCACCCGAATCTTCTCACCGCGCAGCGGCTCGGCGAGGGTCACGACCTTCTCGTCGTCGGTGTGGCCAAGGACGACCACACGGTTCTCCGAGACGAAATCGACGACCGTGCAGACCTCGCCGCGCTGGGTGTAGCCAGCAGCCTCGATCACGTTGAAGGCTTCGTTCAAGAGGACCATCTGACCTTCCTCGAGCTGGAAGGGATCGATGTTCGGGTGCACGCTGACGCGCATCGGACGTCCATCGACGAGGAGTTCCGACGTGCCATCCTTGTTCGGGCGCAGGAACACACCGTAGGTGTTCGGCGGGGCGCAGAGCTTGTCGACCTCTTCCTTGAGGAGATCGATCTGCTGCTTAGCCTCCTGCAACATATTCACGAGTTTCTCGTTCTGGCGCTCCTGGTCGTGAGCCTGGTTGCGGGTGGCCTCGTAGCGTCGCCGCAGGGTCTCGTGGTCCGCGATGACGCGCTCAAGCGAGCGCTGGAACTCGGGCGAGTCAACGCCGAAGAAGCGGAGCGCGTCCTGGAGCCGCTCCACCTCGCTCGCATGACTGCGCTCGTACCGAATACTACTGGCCTCGTCGCGCCGTCCGTCATCCATGCCTCGACCCCCGGTCTCGTCGCCACCGAACTCTGACTGCTCCGGTGCGGCACCGAACTCTTCGTCGCTACGGGGCCCTGCGGGTGCGATACGACCGATCATGTCCCGCATGAAGCCTCGCCTGCCAGAACCCGAATCATGCTCGCTCATGCCACCCTCCCCTCATTCAGCTCTGCGTGAAATCGATCCAGTCACGCGAGAAGCCATCCAGATGCTCATTGGATGCAAGGGGTGTGCCGCGCCTCGCAAAGCCGCAGCTCGGTCGCAGATCTGGTCTCCTTCTCGTTGGCTTTTCTCCGCATCTCCCCACCCCGCTCTGTTTCGCTCCGGAGAGTCTACAGACACCGCCGGACGTACCGTGGGTGGCACTTGGCACCCAAGAGGGGTCGGTTTCCAAGGCCGCGACGGGGGGCCGAGAGAGGGGTACCCGGGGGACGGGGAGCTGCGGGGGTTCTCGTACCGAAGCGAAGCACGTCGAGTCGCCGTAAGTTCCAGCAGTATCGCCATTTTTCCGCTGAGCCTTGCACGTCCGCCAGCCCCTGGTCCAGATCGCCCAGAACTCATTGAAGAGGGCTGAGCGGACATCCAGCTAGGGTCAGGTCGGTACCAGCGTTGCCGAAAGCGTCGAACCTCTCGTAATTGATAATGATTTCCCGGGGGTGCAAGCTAGCAGTCGCCTAGGGGGTGTCAAGCGCTTTAGACCGCGGACGATCTTGCAAACCATTGTTTTATAAGGATTCTCTCGACGAGACAAGTACCTCCGTAGCCGCTTCGCCCCATCTGCCCGCCTAGATCCCGAATGTATTGGCAACCCGCAACTCATCGAGATTTACCCAGGCGGTGCCACTTGACGATGCAGGGCTGCAAATAGGCGTCAAGATCCTGTCCGGAGCGACGTCGGACCGGCATCTACACCCGGCGTGGGTGCAAGAAACCCTCGTTTTCGGTGAACTCCGAAATTCCTTGCGCAGCTGGGCGTTACGGACTCTCTTGTAGCTCGATCACCGCGACATCATCGTCGGGCACGAAGTGGAACGTGCCCGGGGCCGGATCGCGGTTGTACTCGATCTTGTCGAACGCGATGACCGTCTCGTTTCCGAACAGATCGACGACACGAGTCGCGATGATCTCGCCAGTCGCGAGCCTCGCGGTCAGGCCGAGACGCTCGTACGCGCTCGGCTGCAGGGGCTCCAGAGCCAGGTCGATGGTCTCGAGAGGAACCGCGTCGCTCGATTCGTCGAGGCGGGGCGTCAACGGGCAGGCCTCGGACGTCACCTTGAACGACTCGAGGAGCTTGCCGTCCCCAAGCAGGAACTGGAGCGCCGCACCGGTCAGGTAGCCCTCAGGGACGGGCAGCCGCTGCGCTTCCTTGCGTTCGGGCGAGTAGATCCAGAGAAGCTGGCCGTCGCTGACGACGAGGCTCGACTCCGGCTCCGTGTAGGTCCAGCGCATCTTGCCAGGCTTCGCGAACACGACCTCGCCGCGAAGGGGGGCGCTGAGACCGTCACCAGCGCCGCCGAAGAGGACCGACCGGGTCGTCTGCTCGAACTCGGCTTTGAAGTCACGCACCGAGTCGTAGTGGGCCTGGACGCGCCTGGCGACGTCCTCGGCGCAGCTTGCAGAAACCTCGGACGCTGCCGAACCGAGCAGCCCCAGCGCAAGCCCGAAGAGCGACAGGAGCTCAGTCGGCGTCTTCCTCGTCGGGCTGACGCAGGTAGACACTGCGAGGCCGCGTGCCTTCCTGGGGGCCCACCATGCCGTCGTTCTCCATCTGCTCGATGATGCGCGCGGCACGGTTGTAGCCGATCTTGAGACGTCGCTGGAGGTACGAGATCGACGCATTCCGGGTTTCCATGACGATCGCGACTGCCTGATCGAACCTCTCGTCGACGTCCTCACTGCGCGACTCCTGGGCCTCGGCATCTTCCTCGATCGCCATCAGCTCGTCGTCGTAGACGGGCTTGCCCTGCTCTCGAAGGAAGGCAACGACCGCGATGACTTCCTTCTCCGTCACGAAGGGCCCGTGCAGGCGCTGCAGCACCGACGTTCCCGGTGGGAGGAATAGCATGTCTCCCATGCCGAGCAGGTTTTCGGCACCCTTCTGATCCAGGATTGTTCGGGAGTCGGTTCCCGACGAAACCTGGAAGGACACCCGGGCCGGGAAGTTCGCCTTGATGACGCCGGTCAGGACGTCGACGCTGGGTCGCTGGGTGGCGAGTACCAGGTGAATTCCCGCCGCGCGGGCCATCTGGGCCAGCCGCTGCAGGGACTCTTCCACGTCCTTCGCGGCGAGCACCATCAGGTCGGCGAGTTCGTCGATCACCACCACGATGCACGGCATGTGGCACCAAGCCACCTCCTGGCCCTCTTCTTCGCCGGGCTTCTTGCGCAGCCGGAAGCTGGTCTCGCCCCGCTCCAGGGCCTCCTCGACCTTGGTGTTGAACTGGTCGATGTTGCGCACGTGGACGGCGCTCATCATCTGATAGCGGTGTTCCATCTTTCGAACGATGCCACCCAGGGCCGCGGCGGCGCGTTTCGGCGCGGTCACGACGTCGGCGATCAGGTGCGGAATGCCCTCGTAGATCGACAGCTCGAGGAGCTTCGGATCGATCAGCAGGAGCTTCAACTCGTGAGGCGACGTCCGGCACAGGAGCGACACCAGGAATGCATTGAGGAAGACGCTCTTGCCCGTGCCCGTCGCACCGGCGACGAGCAGATGCGGCATCTTCGCCAGATCCGAGTGGACGCAGTTACCGAAGATGTCCTTGCCCATCGCCATCAGAAGCGGGGCGTCGCTCGACCGGAAGCTCTCCGATTCGAGCAGGCTGCGGACGAAGACGGTCTCGCGCTCGATGTTCGGGATCTCGATGCCGACGACAGACTTGCCCGGCAGCGGCGCAATAATGCGGATCGAGATAGCACGCAGAGCCATCGCGAGGTCGTCGCTGAGTGCGACGATCTTGTTCACCTTGATGCCAGGTGCAGGCTCGAATTCGTACATGGTGATGACGGGACCGGGGTGTACACGCACGACGCGGCCCTTCACGCCGAAGTCCATCAACTTCTTCTCGAGGATCCGGGAGTTCATCAGCAGGCTGTCGCGGTCGTAGCCCCTCATCGCCACGGACGGTGCCTGGAAGATGGAGGTGTCCGGAAGCTTGAACGGCCCCTCCTGGACTCGATCGTCGAAGTGGAACGCCTCCTGGCTGGGGTTCGCCCGACGCTCCAACTCGTGGTCGACGATGTCGGGTGCGCCCTCCTTCCGTCGGCGTCCCCCGGGCCGCAAGCGCGGCCTCGAGCTCGACGAGACGGGGATCAGCGGGTCGGGCTTTTCCTCCCGGGCCGCCGCGCGAAGGGCGACCGGGCTCACCTCGTCCTCCTCGGCGATTGCCCACTCGCCCGCGCCCGGGTCCTCCTCGGCGAACTCTGGCTCGAGGGCAGCAACCCGCGCCCGTCGGGCCCGCTGCTCTCGCCAGACGGTCAAGTGCGCCGCGATCCCTCGGATGCGGGCAAGTCCAGTGCGCCCACGGCGCAGCAGGCGGACTCCCAGGGCCGAGGAGCGCTGCCACAGGCGCCCCAGCAGGCCGGCCGCTACCCCGCCGACCACCGCTGTGCCCCTGCCCAGGGTCAAAAGCGCGGCCCCCGCAGAAATACCCGTCACCGAGAGCAGCCCCAGGACGGCCAGCAGGCTGCTCACCAGCAGCGCCCCCCACCCGCTGAAGAGCAGCACCTCGTAGCCGACGAGCCACTCACCCAGCGCGCCCGCTCGCGCCGAGCCAAGCTCGCCCGGAGCCAGCGAGTCGAGGATCGGTGGAAGCGTCGCGGCAGAGACGAGAAGCAGCGTGCTACCGATCGAGAAGCGCGAATCGACTCGCGGAAGACCGCGCCCCAGGACCAGGCAGCCTCCCACCCAACCAACGGCTGCAACCACGACGACGGCCCCCCAGCCGACAGCATCGAACAGCCAGCCTGCCAGGGTCGCTCCAGCCGGCCCGGCGCGGTTGGCCACCTCCGCCAGCGCGAAGACGGGATCCTCCGGCGAGTAGGTTGCCAGCGCAACCCCGGCGAGCAACGCGATCCCGATCAGGACCAGACCGCCGAACTCGCCCCCCACTCGCGCGAGGAAGTCCGTCGCTGCGCTCGCCTTCTTCGAGCCGCGGGCGCGGCCGCGGCGTGCGGCCGCTCTACTGGCGGCCATGAGAGCCACCACGCAGCTGGAATGCCGTACTGAGACCGAAGTGCTTGATTCGCTGAACCAAGACTTTCCCCCACCCCCCGGAAAGGGAACCGTAGGGACGATAACGGTGTGTCATCGCCTGCGCCAATTTCGGCAAACGAGCTGCACAGGATCTGCGTACGAGCGTTCGCCCTTGACGCCAGAGCGACCCGGCGGGACCATCCACGACCAGCAACCCCTTCAGGTCCCGACGGGAGCCCCCACAAATGGCAGGTGTAAACAAGGCGATTTTGATCGGAAACCTCGGCCGCGATCCGGAGCTTAAGTACACGCAGAGCGGTCAGGCGGTCGTCAACTTCTCCATCGCAACCAGTGAGAACTGGACGGACAAGAGTGGCGAGAAGCAAGAACGTACCGAGTGGCATCGCATCGTCGCCTGGGGAAAGACCGGCGAACTCTGCGCCCAGTACCTCTCGAAGGGCCGCACCGTCTACGTCGAAGGTCGGATCCAGACCCGTGAGTGGGAGGATCGCGAGGGGCAGAAGCGCACCACCACGGAGATCAACGCCCAGACAGTCACATTCATCGGCGGACGAGGCGACAGCGGTGGCGCTGCAGGAGGCGGCGGTAGCGCTGCAGGCGGCGGCACGGCCGGAGGCGGCGGTAACGCTGCCGGAGGCGGCGGGTCGGAGCCGGGTCCGCAGGGTGGACCGCCGTCCGCAGAGGATGTGCCGTTCTAGCTCGCTCTTGAGCGTAGGGCGCGGATGAGCTGATTGATGTGCTGCCGGGCGTCCGGTGGCAGATCTCCGAACTGGATGCCCATGCCAGGGGTCGAGCCGTCGCTGCCATCGCTCACCCGAACCACGATGCCGTGGGTTTCTACCGTGCGGTCGCTGCCGGGTAGATTGAAGTGGAGGGAGACCTCGGTTCCGGAGGGACGCGGCTTGTCGGTTTCGATGAAGAGACCGCCCTCGTTGACGTCCCGGGTGAACTCTGAGAACAGCTCGTCGACCGTCGCGTAGTCGACGCGCACGATCAGCTCGCCCCGCTGCGATTGACGCCGATCGACCACACATTCGGCTGTAGACCCGCTCAGGGCCGTTTCCACGCTCACCTTGGACATGTCCGCTCCCCGTAGCAGGGCCGGATGCAGCACCGGCGGCCCATTCAGTGCATCGACCACATGCCGACCTGGCCTTAGCACCCCGGCGGAGCAGAAGCCCCAACGGGTCAGGGTCACCTCGAGGCCGAAGGGTTCCGCCCGGGTTGCAATCGGCCCCGCTGGCGCCTTACAGGTCCCCGCCATCGCGAAAGCTGTGGAAGCCGCGCTCGGCGACGATCACGTGGTCGAGGACCCGAATGCCGATCACCTCGCCCGCCTCCTGGAGCCGCTCGGTGACCTGCCGGTCCTCACCGCTGGGGGTTGGGTCGCCACTCGGATGGTTGTGGACGAGCACGAGGGCTGCGGCAGAGCGTCGGATCGCCGTACGAAACACCTCCCGCGGATGCACGAGGCTGGCCGTCAAGGTGCCCTGGGAGACGAGTACCTCGCTCATCACCCGGTGACGTCCGTCGACGAGCAGCGCCAGGAACTGCTCGTGGGGACAGTCTCGCAGGCGCTCGAAGAAGTGGCGGTGCACGTCCGCAGGTCCGTGGATGCGCGCGCCCGGCTCGAGCCGTCGGGTGGCGAGCCGCCTGCCGATCTCGCACGCCGCCACGAGTGACGCGCTACTTGCCGGGCCAAGCCCGATCAGGGCCTGCAGACTCGCGAGTTCTTCAGTCGCGACAGCGGCGAGACCACCGACCTCACCGAGGATCCGTCGGGCCACCTGATCGACACCCGGCCCTCGCCCACCGGTTCGAAGCAGCAGCGAGATCAGCTCGCTGTCCGAAAGAGCGCGGGGGCCCAGACGCTCGAGTCGCTCGCGGGGCCCATCGCCGCGGTCAGGAGAGTGCCCATCTGTGCGCAAGAGATGCATCCCCGGGACCGGGGACGCGCGAGGATATCGGCTAGGAACTCCTCGCGCAGCTGGCTTGGGCGGAGTTCGCCTTCCCGAGCACGACGTCGAAGCTATTGCTGTCGAGCTCGGGAGCGATCAGGCTGCGGTACGTCTCGGTGCGATAGTCCTTGCCCTCGAGGTCGTATACGAACGTTCGCAGCAGCGCGAGGAAGCCCTTGGCCTGGGAAGCCTGGTTGAGGGAGACCTCGAGCTCGATGGGCACCCCGGGGCTGTACTTCGAGCCGTCGGTAAACTCGACGACACCGCCGGGCGTCACTTCTCCCAGCCGCCGCATCGCCGCTCGCACGTAGCGATCCGTGAACGCGCCCTGCGGTGCGAGGGCGCGATTGAGCGCGCCCGGATCCAGCTGTTTGCGCATGGTTTCGTCGAACTTGAGAGCGCAACGGGTGACGTCGGAGCGCTTGATGGCCGCGAGCGCTTTCAGCGCAGTCTGCACATTTTCGCGTCCGCCATCGTTCGGCACCAGTTCGAGCACGAACTCGTGCACGTCCCGGGCCGCGTTGTAGTGCTGTCGAGACCGCACTTCGGTCGTCCCCGTGGCAGCTTCCGTGAGGCTGACCTTCACGAGCAGGTCCTCGCCGAGCTGCTGGCCGTAGACCTCCTCGATCAGGGGGCTGCGCATATGGTCGAGGGCGGAGCGGGCCTCGGGCGCCATGGCTGTCTCGGTCAGGATCACCGAGAAGCCGTTGGACGCCTCCTGCACCCGGAACGTGAGCGACTCACCCGTGAGGAAGCCCACCGTAGAGCGACCCGCAAAGTAGCGATGGGACAACCCGTCGAGGGTGTTCGGCAGCGGTTCGAGGTCGATGATGATCTCGTCGACCGCCGAAGCCAGCTTCAGCGTAGTGGTCTTCTGGCGGAAGCCCTCACGGAACGCGCGGATCGTCACGGAGTCCCGGGGGCCAACGTCGACGCGGGCCGGCACGATCAGGGTCACCGGCGTCTCTGCCTGCTCGAAGCGCTTCTGGAAGTTCGAGCGGACGTAGAACAGATCGACCATGCCGCCGGTGGGCGTGGTATCGACCCGGATCTCCCGTTCCTTGTAGTAGTGATCGACGCCACGAAAGAGCGAGCCGAGTGGCGCGGACACGTTCTTCACCCCGAAGCTCGCGAGGTCGTCCGGCTTGAGATCGATCACCTCGCGGAAGGGCTCTTCCTCGTCCTGCACGTCCTCGTCTTGAGCCACGGCCGGCGGGCAGATCGCCAATGCGGCGAGAAGCAGCAAGGCGAGCCTCCACGGGCGGCGGGGAGCGGTCCGAAGGAGGGTAGAAGTGGGCGACGTCCTGGCGTTCCTCAATGCGAGCTCCGATTGGGGACATGCCAAGGTAACCCGGATTGGCGGTAGCGGGGTAAGCCGCGAATCAGCGTGCGAACGCTTCCCCGTCCTCGCCGAGGGCGGATACCTGCCGCCGCTCCTGGGCCCGTCGCAGTTCCACCAAGAGGGCCGCCGCGAGTCCCTCGGCCTGGCGATCGCCGGCCAGCCGGAGTGCCTCTAGCGCCTCGTCCCCCCGACCCACTTGCTGGGCCCGGTCAGCCAGGGCGGGCAGCCAGATCTCCTGCTCTGCAACGGAGAGGCTCGAAAACTCCGACGCGAAGGCGATCGGCCGTCGTATCACGTGCTCGATGCGCTGATCCAGCTCTGCATCCCGGCGCCTTTCGCGAGAGCCGTCCGAAGCGGCGAGGGTCTCCGGTACGAAGGCGGACCCGTGCAAGGCCACCTGCTTGGACCCGACCCGATCCCGGGAGGCGTGAGCGCCGACCGGCTGCGAACGAACCTGCGGCTCACCGAGGCCCAGCGCCAGACCGCGAATCGGCCGAGACGGCCAGCGGGTCACCACGCGCGGTGTGTCGTTCGCGAACACTCTGGCGGTGACCCTTGTGCCTGCACTCGAACCGACAGCCGGGAGGTTGATGCTGATGCGGGGCACGCGCGCAATGACTGGCGGCGCGTTGCCGACTGTCAGGTAGGGCGCTCGTCCGGCTGCGCGCGAGCGGTTCGAGATCGGCTCCTGCGTCCTCATAACGATCCGGACCGCGGGGGCCGGTGCGAGTGTCTCGCCGATGCCCGGCAACATTCTCGGATCCAGAACGCCAGCCGCCATCAGTAGACCCAGGCCGAGGGCAGTCGCCGGCAACGCGATCTGCGGACTGGCGAGGGTCCCGATCCACTCGCGGAGTCGGCCCCCGAAGCCGAGGCTTCCCTCGCCTTCGCGAATGCGGCGCATGACACTCTCGACCAAGAAGGGGGCCGGCTCGGGGTCAGGCAGCCCACGTAACAGGGCGATGGTGGCTCGCATCTCGCCGAACTCCCGACTGCAGCTCTCGCAGGCGTCGAGGTGTGCGTCGAGCAAGGCTCGCTTCGTGAGATCGAGCTCTGCTTCCAGGTAGTCGGCCATCTGGGACCGGGCTTCAGCGTGATTCACTGGCTTGTTTCCTCCGAGGCGCCAGCGCGCGTGGGCGCGGTACCTCCTCCTCTGGACTCCTTCACGAGGGGCGCCAACTGGACCCGCAGCGCCTGCCTTGCGCGATGGATTCTCGATTTGATCGTGCCCTCGGCGACCCCGAGGATCTTGGCGATCTCACCGTAGGCGAGACCTTCGATGTCGTAGAGCAAGACCGGAAGCCGAAGAGCCGGCTTCAAGCATTCGAGTGCCCGGCGAACCTCCGCGGTGACCTCGACCCCGCCGGTCGCGTCCTCGGGATCTCGAGGCGAGTGAGGCAGGTCATCGCCGGCGGCCTGTCGCACTGCCAGCTTCTGAATCCGAGCCCGGTTTCGGCCGAGGGTCCGCCGGCGATTGAGCGCGGCGTTCGAGGCGACCCGATAGACGAAGGTCGAAAAACGCGCATCTCCCCGGAAGCGATGCCCGTGGCGATGCAGGCTCAGGAAGGTCTCCTGGGAGACATCCTCTGCCTCTTCGCGGTTGCCCATCATACGTAGCAAGAGCCGGAACACCTTCTTCTCGTGGCGTCGGACCAGTTGCTCGAAGGCCCCCGGGTCCCCCGCCTGCCAGCGCTTGACGAGATCGTGGTCGGGATCCTCGATCCTGCGGACCGTCTGGCGGGTCACCTTTGCGGTGCCCTCGGCAAGCGACCCCCGCTCGACCATCTCGTAGCCCATGGATGTCATCTGGGGGGAGAGAACCCGATCAGCCTCGGACGGTTCCGGCTGGCCCGACTCTCTGCCATCGTCTAGCCCCGCGAGATCGGGATCCCAGGTCTCTCGAGCCGATGAGAGCCGTTTCGCGGAGGTCTCGGTAATGGACTCCTCGAAGGCCGGTTCGCCGGGGGTCCGATCGCGACTCACCGAGGCTCCCCTGGACGGCTCCAGGTGCCGCTCTTGCCGCCTCGCTTCTCCACTAGCCGGACGGACTCGAGGCTCATGCCGCGGTCGACTGCCTTGCACATGTCGTAGACGGTGAGCCCCGCGACTGACGCAGCCACCAGCGCCTCCATCTCTACGCCGGTACGCCAGTGGGTCTCGACCCGGGCCTCGATCCGAAGCACCGCGTCGCTGTCGCCGTGCGGCGGCGGGGAGGGCATCAAGTCGATCGAGACGCTGTCGACCGGCAGCGGGTGGGCGAGGGGGATCCACTCGGAGGTGCGCTTCGCGGCCTGAATGCCGGCGATGCGTGCAGTCGCGAGCACGTCCCCCTTCGCGACCCGGCCCTCGCTGATCCGCGCCAGGGTCTCCGCGGCCATTCGCACCTCGCAGCGCGCCACACAGATCCGGTGGGTGACGTCCTTGGCGCCGATATCGACCATGTGGGCGCGGCCCTGCTCGTCGAGATGGGTCAGTCGGTCGCTCATGCGTTGGCACCCGCGGCCTTCGATGGCCGGCTTTCCTCGAGGCTTCGGACCCAACCGAGGAGATCGGAAAATACCTCTTCCCGCTCGGGTTCGTTGAAGATCTCGTGCAGCAGGCCAGGGTAGACCTTCAGTGCACTCGGGGGGGCGGATCCCGCGGGCAGGCTCGCGAAGAACACCTCGCTCCCGCTTGGGCTGCAGAGAGGATCGTCAGCTCCATGCAGGAGCAGCATCGGCACCTCCACCTCTGCGCCTCCGGCGGCGGTGCGCTCGCCGGCCTCCCGCATTGCGAGCGCGAGGGCCGGGGTCATGCGCGTGTCGACCAGAGGGTCCTCTTCGTAGAGTCGCTGCACCTCGGAATCCCGGGAGAGCCCGTCCACCGGAAGCCCGGCGTTGGCGAGGAACCGTGGAGCGACGTGCCGGATCAGCTTGACGAACCAGAGGCTGGGACCCGAGAGAGCCTGGCCGAGCGCCAGAGCCGGCCCCGACAGCACCACGCCCAGCACATCGGGCTTGCGCTCGCGGGTGAATCCTGCGGTGATGAGTCCCCCCATGCTGTGACCGACCAGGACCACCTCGAGACCGGGATGCTCGTGGACGACGACCTCGAGGAACGCGCCCAGATCGTCCAAGTAATCGGCGAAGGACGCCACGTAGTTGCGGGGGCCCGTCGAGCGTCCGTGGCCCTGGTGGTCGTAGCCGTGAACCGCACAGCCGGACTCGGCGAACCAGCGTCCGAACGGCTCGTAGCGGCCGCTGTGCTCGGCGAATCCGTGCGCGACCACGAGCACTCGCTCGGGCGATTCCGAAAGCCATGAGCGACGGAAGAGACTGCGCCCCCCTGCGCCTTCGAATCTCCCCTCGGTCCGGCGGATGTCCATCAGCTTCGCTCCGCTCCTGCGAGGGAGACTAGCCGCAGAACGAAGGGAACCCTAGGAGGCCCGGTGGCGGCGAACCTCGGCGCGAGCAGACTGGACCTTCTCGAGATACGCCAGGCCGCGGATGTCCGAACCCCAGAAGTAGGTCGAAATCCCCTTCTCTTCACCGAGCCGACGGATGTTGCTGGCCAAGATCCAGCAACCCGCCTCGATGTTGCTCTCGATGGTGGCAGCGTTCCCCGTAAGCCCCAGTGGCTCCATCATGTGCGGCATCACCTGCATCAGCCCCACGGCGCCCTTCGAACTGCGCACCCAGGGACGAGCCCCACTCTCGACCAGCACAACCGCCGTGACGAGTTCGGGGTCGAGTCCGTACTTCTCGCTGTAACGGAAGACCGCGGTCGTGATTCGCGAGAGCTCGCTCGGGGTCAAACCTGGATTGACATCCGCGAGAGTCTTCTGGACTGCGTTGATGTGCGTCGCCGGCTCTTCGACCGCCGGAACGGGACCCGCGCTCACGTCGAGGGAGCGTGGGAGGTCGGGCTGGGCGCTCATTCCCGAATCGATGAACCAGAGTCCGAGAACCACCAACAGCATCACCTGGAGGCGTTGGAGCCGGCTTCGCGACCGGGCCTTCGACGTCGATCGCTGACCGATATCGATCGACTGGGTCTGACGCGGGGGGACACGCCGCATAACTAGCGCCTCTCTCTCGACTCATTCGTTCGAATCGCTGGGGAGTCGAGGACGAAGGAAACGATCGATGGGAAACCGAACTTACGCGCCTGAACCGTTCAAACCACCTGCCCCCAAGGGGGCCCGCTCTCACCGTGTATCGCACAGGATAGTCGAACCCAACGGGGCTTTCATCCTGGACGGCGGCTGCGCCAAATCTGCGCAGGAGTCCTCTCAAATGATGTTTTGATTGACCATTGATTTCGTCGGATGTTACGATGCGGCGTTCTAGAATCATCTTGACGCTGCTCCCGAATGAGGCATCCCCCCCCGCAGATGCGCAGCCTCCAAAACCCGGAGTTCCTCGAAGGACTCGCTCTCCTTCACCCCTTCGTCCTCGTCGCGAATGCGGACGGTACGATCGAATGGATGAACGAGCGACTTCGCGCGCGCTTCGAAGACGAGTCCTTGCCGGCGTTCGTACCAAAGCGCGAGCAGCTGGCGGCCTTGCGGGACGGCCTCGACACCCCGGCGACCTCGGGAGTCGTACACCTCGAGGTCGAGACGGAAGACGGGACACAGGTTTGTGTGGATGCCACTGCGGTCCCGATGACGGTCGACCCCGGCGCCCCCTCGGACCCCCGCTGCGTGGTCATCGCTCGACCGCAGGGGGAGCACAACGAGAACGCGCGGGCTCTCGAAGGCACGATCTCCCTGTTGTCCCAGATCCTCGAAAGTTCGCCGAGCGGCGTCATCGCCACCGACCGCTCGGGCTACATCACCTATGTCAACCCGCAGGCCGCGGCCTTCGCCGGTCTAAAGCACCGGGATCTGGTGGGACGACCCGCCGCCTTCCTGCTGGCCCGGGTCCGCGGAGCGGCGGAGCTTGTGAAGGAGCTCCGCAAGCCTCTGGGCTGGGAGCGCGGTTCCGAGTTCGAGATCATCGGCACGGATCGCAACCTCTGGATCTCTGCACGGACGCGCAAGCTGCAAGACGACCGGGGTCGTGACTGCGGGTTCGTCACGTACCTACAGGACATCACCGAGCGCCACCTCGTAAAAGAAGAGCTCGAACGCAAGAATTCGGAGCTCGAGAGTTACGTGGACAGCGTCGCCCACGATCTGCGCTCGCCGCTCGTGTCGCTGCTCGGGTTCACACGTCTGCTGCGCGAGGACTACGAGAAGAGCCTCGACGATGCCGGGCATCGCTTCCTCGACCGCATCGAGGAAGCGGGACGCACGATGGATGCGCTGATTCGCGACCTGCTCGAACTCTCGCGGATCCAGACGCCGGGCGACTTCCGCCCGGTCCTCGATCCGCGCTC